>JAYVDG010000031.1:0-7895 GCA_043749525.1 Phenylobacterium sp. | reverse complement strand
CGCGCTGTTCGGCGGACAGAAAGCCCATGAGGTCGGCCACGTCGGCCGGATGCAGGGCCTCGATCAGCTCGCCCAGACGGGCCTGATCGTTCGGGTCGATGGCGTCGACCACCCACTCCACATATTGCGGATTGAGGGCGTAGTCGTCCTGGAGGGCCATGTCCTCCAGGTCTTCCACGGCGTCTTCGAGGGCGGGGATGGCGAGGGTTTCGTCCTCGGTCAGGTCGGCTGTTTCCCGGGTCATTGGGGCCTTCCTGCGCGAGTTGGTTGTCCTACGACAGCGTTTGCCTACGTTCCTGATTCCACTGGTGCGGTCGAGAAGACTCGAACTTCCACGGGTTGCCCCACAGCGACCTCAACGCTGCGCGTCTACCAATTCCGCCACGACCGCTCGTGGTGAGGCGCGGCAGGTAGCAAACCCCCGCGCATTTGTGAAGCGTTGTGGCTAGCCGCCGGCCATATAGTCGTAAACATCGGCCGCGCGGGTGACAGCGATGGAGATGCGATCCTCGTTAATCTGGATCTCTCCACGCGCCACGGGGTGGTTATTGGCCAGAATCCACACCTCTTCGTTGACACCGGCGTCCAGCGGGATAACCGCACCCCGGCCCATCCGCAGCAACTGCTGCATGGGCAGGGTGGAGCGACCCAGCACCACCGAAATCTCGACGTTGACGGCGTTAACCTGACCCAAAACCCCACCCATCAAAAAACACTAAGAAATCAAAGGGGGCTTTGCGCGCCCTGTTCCTTGACCCCACATTGGCGCTGACATGCTTGACCGGTCGTTAAATGCGGAAGCCTCAGCGCCCTATTTCGGGCGAGCCGACGACGCCCCCGTGGGATGGGCGGTTTCGACCGGATATGTCGGGTACGAGGCCGCCGTCGCCGCCATGGAGGCGCGCGCCGTCGCCATCGCCGAGGGCTCGGCCGGTGAACTCGTCTGGCTTCTGGAGCATCCGCCGCTCTATACGGCTGGAATTTCCGCGAAATCCGCCGATTTGCTGGAGCCGGACCGTTTCCCGGTCTTCCCCACGGCGCGCGGCGGGCAGTTCACCTATCACGGCCCCGGCCAGCGCGTGGCCTATGTTATGCTGGATCTGACCGCCCGCCGGCGCGACGTGCGCGCATTCGTCGCTGGCCTGGAGGCCTGGATCATCGGGGCCCTGGAACGGTTCAACGTCACCGGAGAGATTCGCGAGGGCCGGGTCGGGGTCTGGGTCGAGCGCAAAGTCTCTGGCGCGCCCGCGCGCGAGGACAAGATCGCAGCTATCGGGGTGAAGCTGCGCCGCTGGGTCTCCTTCCACGGCGTCTCGCTTAACGTGGAGCCGGATCTCAGCCACTTCTCCGGTATCGTCCCCTGCGGCCAGACCGACCACGGGGTGACCAGCCTGGTGGACCTGGGCCTGCCCGTCACCCTGGACGAGGCCGACGCGGCGCTGATGGGGAGCTTCGCCCAGGTGTTCGGGCCCGTGGAGCGGGCGCAGGCGCCGATCTAGGCCGTGACCGCCCTCAGCGGATTGGCGCCATAGCGGTTGGTCCCCTGCTCGCCGCCCATGACACCGAGTTCCACCACCGCCCAGACCAGCAGCAGGGACAGCAGCACGTCGGCGGGGTTCATCGGCGGCTGCCAGACGGCCACCAGGGCGAACAGGATCGCCGCCGCCCACCAGCCGGACTTGCCCCGGTCGTGCAGGCGCTTGGACAGCACGCAGGCGCCGCCATAAATCAGGGCCGGGTAGACAAACCAGCCGGTCAGCCAATGCAGGGTGACCCCGGCGATGGCCTCATAGATGGCCCCCAGCACGATCAGCACCGCCGCCCCGATCAGGAACGGCGTGCGCCCCAGCCGGCCGCCGGCGGTGAAGAACAGCGCCGCCCAGTCGGTCTGCATCAGGCGAACTCCACCAGCACCTCGTCGGCGGCCACCGAATCGCCGGCCTTGGCGCCGACGGTCTTCACGGTGCCGTCCCGTTCGGCGCGGATGATGTTCTGCATCTTCATGGCCTCGACCACGCAGACCGGCTCCCCCGCCCGCACCAGCTGGCCGGGAATCACGTCCAGGGTCACCACCAGGCCAGGCATGGGCGAGAGAATCATCTTCGAGGTGTCGGCCGCTTTCTTGGCCGGCAGCTTCTCGTGCAGCTCGGCCGAGCGCGGGGTCAGAACCAGGACGTTCAGGGTGGTGGCCCGGTGGCGGATGACAAAGCCCTCGGCGGCGGGCTTCACCGCCACGGTGAAGGCCTTGCCGTCCAGCACGCCGCGGAAGACGTGCTTGCCCGGCCGCCAGTCGATCTCGGTGAGGGTCAGGGCCCGGTTCTCGTTGAGATACTCTACACGATAGGCAGCCCCGCCGTTGGAGAGGCGCGCCAGGCGCTTGTCGTGGCCGGCGACGACGATCCACTCATCCCGGAGAAGTTGGGGGGCGGAGCGGGCCGTGACGATGCGGTGCATGGCGCAGGCCACGGCCGAGACCAGGTCGCGTTGCCAGTCGGTGGGCGGAGTGCCGAGGAAGCCTTCGGGGAACTCGTCCTTGATGTAGTTGGTGGACAGCTTGCCTGAACGGAAGCGCTCCTGGTCCATCACCGCGGCCAGGAACGGGATGTTCTGGCCCAGGCCTTCGATGTGGAAGTCTTCCAGGGCGCGGCCCATGGCGTCGATGGCCGCCAACCGGGTCGGCGCCCAGGTCGACAGCTTGGAGATCATCGGGTCGTAGAACATCGAGATCTCGTCGCCCTCGCGGACGCCGGCGTCGTTGCGCACGATCTGATCTCCGACCCGGCCCTCTTGCGGCGGGTAGTAGCGCACCAGCCGGCCGATGGAGGGCAGGAAGCCGCGATAGGGGTCCTCGGCATAGATGCGGCTCTCGATGGCCCAGCCCTTGATCGCCAGGTCCTTCTGCGCGAAGGCCAGCTTCTCGCCATAGGCCGAGCGGATCATCTGCTCCACCAGATCGACCCCGGTGATCAGCTCGGTGACCGGGTGTTCCACCTGCAGGCGGGTGTTCATCTCCAGGAAGAAGAAGCTCTTGTCCTGGCCGGCGACGAACTCGACGGTGCCGGCGCTGTCGTAGTTCACGGCCTTGGCCAGGGCCACGGCCTGGGCGCCCATGGCCGCGCGGGTCTCCTCGTCCAGCAGAGGCGACGGCGCCTCCTCGATGACCTTCTGATTGCGACGCTGGATGGAGCATTCGCGTTCGAACAGGTGGACGACGTTGCCGTGCTTGTCGCCGAGCACCTGAATCTCGATGTGGCGCGGGCTCTCGATGAACTTCTCGATGAAGATTCGGTCGTCGCCGAAGCTGGACTTTGCCTCGGCCTTCACGGCCGGGAAGCCTTCCTCGACGTCCAGCTGGTTCCAGGCGACCCGGATGCCCTTGCCGCCACCTCCGGCCGAGGCCTTGATCATCACCGGATAGCCGATGTCTTCGCTGATCTTGATGGCGTGGGCGGTGTCGTCGATCTCGCCGACATGGCCGGGGACCACCGAGATACTGGCCTTGGTGGCGAACTTCTTGGATTCGATCTTGTCGCCCATGGCCTCGATGGCGTGGGGATTGGGACCGATGAAGACGATGCCCTCCTTCTCCAGCCGCCGGGCGAAGGACGCGTTTTCCGAGAGGAAGCCGAAGCCGGGGTGGATGGCCTCCGCGCCGGTTTCCCGGGCCGCGGCGACGATCTTGTCGGGCACCAGGTAGCTTTCGGAGGCGGGCGCGCCGCCGATGAACACCGTCTCGTCGGCCATCTCGACGGCCATGCTGTCGGCATCGGCATCGGAATAGACCACTACGGTGGCGATCCCCATCCGGCGGCAGGTCTTGATGATGCGGACCGCGATTTCGCCGCGGTTGGCGATCAGAATCTTTGAGAACATGCTGACGTCTTAGCGCAAAATCGCGCGGGCGAGACAGACCGTGGTCCTGGGCATGAACGTAACCTCCCCTGAAGCGCTTCCGTACTTGGGGGAGAGACCTTAGATTGGACCCCATGAGCACGCCAGAAGCCACCCTCTCCCCGTCCTGTTTCGACCTGACGCCCCCGGACGCAGCGGAACGCAAGCGTCTCGAAGCCGACCTCACCCGCGAGGAGGCCGAGGTGCTGCTGCACCACGGCACCGAGGGCGCGTTCTGTGGCGGCCTGCTGGATAACAAGCAGGACGGCACCTATTGCTGCCGACTGTGCGGCCTGCCGCTGTTCCAGGCCAAGACCAAGTTCGAAAGCGGCACCGGCTGGCCCAGCTTCTTCGCCCCCATCGACGAGGCCCACGTCCTGGCGGTGAAGGACAGCAGCTACGGCATGATCCGCATCGAGACCCGCTGCGCCCGCTGCGACAGCCATCAGGGCCACGTCTTCCCCGACGGCCCGGCCCCGACCCGGCTGCGTTACTGCATCAACTCCATCTCCCTGGAATTCGTGCAGAACGGCGAGCCCCTGCGCGACCCGCTGGAGCGCGGCGACAACGAACACCTGGCAATTGCCGGCGGGACCTGAGGTCCTTACCCCATTGATTTCATGGCGGTTAGCCTGGCTTGGCTATAGGATGACCTGCCGGATAGCCGTCCGGCTCAGCTCTGGCAGGTCATCATGCCTTTCCGTGCGAGCGTGCTTACCCTGATTGGCGTTCTGAGCGTCGCCGCCCCCGCCGCGGCCGGCGACGCCAAGTGCCTGTGGGACCACCTGCCAGGCAGCGTGCGCGGCGCCTTTCTGCTGGCCGGGCTGAAGGACGACCCACCGAGCCCGATGGACCATTTCACGAGCGCCCAAATCGGCGTGGCCCTGGCGGCCTGCAAGGTCAGCGACGCCGGCCTGACCAACGCTGGCCACGCCTTCGCCGGCTATACGGGGCAACTGGTGGCCGAGCGGCGGCTGGCGATCCTGGCCAGCGTCTATCCCGAGCAACTGGACGCGGCCTGGGCCAGCGTCGACCCCGCCTGGATCGACGGGCTCGCTAAGGAGGTGCAGGGCGGCCCCGATCAAGGGATGGGCCTGAAGGTCTGGCACGCCCTGGTCGACCGGCTCAGGCCCAGCGCAAGCGACGCCAGCGTGCTGAGATTGGAACTGGTCGGCTATATGAGCAGTCGCGCGACGCGGCAGGTCAGCGAGGGGCTCTACTAAAGCCCCAGCTCCGCCGCTGCGATTTCCGCGATCTGCAACGCGCCGGCGGGGTTGTCGCCGTCCGACAAGGTCCACGACGCCGAGAGGCCGGCATAGGCCAGCAGCCATTGGATCGTGCGCAGGGGCTCCAGGTTCGCGGCGTCAGCCACCACCTGGACCTGCCGCGTGATGCGGCCGGGGGTGACCGCCGTGGCGAGGTCAGGATTGCAGAGCAGGTTGGCATAGTCGTAGCCGCGGTCGCCGATCAGCCCCTTGGGGTCGATGGCCAGCCAGCCCAGCTCGCCAAAGTCCAGGAAATTGCGGTGATGGGCGTCGCCGTGCAGGACACAGACCTCGCGCGGGTCGGCTAGCAACAGCTTCGACATGGCCAGGGACTTGGCAAGAACGCCGCCGTGCCGGTTGGCTGCCGGCTCCAACTGCCCAAACCAGTCCGGCAAGGGATTGAGGCTGGCGGGCAATCGTCCGGTGCGCGGGGCGTGCAGGCCGTCCAGGGCCACACAGATGATTCGACTGGCCTCGTCGTCCTGGCGTGACCGAGCCATCTCCGCCAGCGAGCCTGAGCCCGTGGCGCGGACCATCAACAACGCCTCGCCCTGGTGGGCCAGGACCGGGGCGGCGCCCTGCCCGGCCCACCAGGACATCAGGATGCCCCCGGCGATCTCCTCAGGCGCGTGGCTGACCTTGAGCATGGCCGCGACGCCAGCCTGCCGCACGGGCAGAAGCCGTCCGCCAAGGCTGGTGAACGGCTCCCCGTCAGGCGTCAGGCCCCAACGGTCGATCCAGATCTTGAACGTTTCCTCCGACACGCCGCCAGACTAGATCCGGCGGCGCGGGGAGTCTTCAGCTCTCAGCTGTCTTCGGCCTGGTCGCGCAGTACGGTGTTCTCACCCAGCGGGGCCGGACCTCTATCCTTGGCGTGCGCGTCGACGCGCAGGTTGTTCTGCACGTGCTTCACACCGCCGATGTGCTCGATGATCGCCTCGGCGTGGTGTTTGGCGCGACGGTCGCGGATCGTACCCGAGAGGGTGACCTCGCCGTCCTGCACGGCAACTATGACGGCCGAGGCGTCGATGTGATCATCGTCGGTCAGGCGATCATGGACGTCCTCATTTATGCGTTGGTCGCTGCGCGTGTAGCCCTGGGGTCCCAGGCCGCGATGACCGGGATCGCGATAGGTTCGGTACTCACCCGGATGATCCTGGCGCGGGCTGGTGGAATAGCGGCCGCCCCCGGCGTCATAACCCGGCGGCACAGCGCCGTATTCCACGCCGCCCTGCCCATATTCTTCGCGGTAGATCGGCTGGCGGCCGTCATCGCCGTAGTAGCGACCGCCTTGGCTGAAGTCCTGGGCCTGGCGTCCGCCGCCGCGATAGACGCGGTCGCCATAGGGTGAGACCCGCTCGCCGGGATCGGAGCCGTTCTGACCGTAGCCGCCGGTGTAGCCCGTGTAGCCGCCAGCACCATAGCGCGGGCCGACATAGCCCTTGTCGAAGCTGCGGCCCTCGGCAGGACGGTCGTCCTCGCCGGCCTGATAGTCGGCGGCGGCCTCGTCCCAGTCACGGCCGTAACGGTTGCCGCGCCAATGCTCGCGATAGTTCCGGTCGTTGGTTCGGTCGGCCATCTGACATTCTCCCGTGTGTGAGGACTCTTCGGTTCCTCAACCCGGTGCGGGCGGGCTTGTTCCCCCCAAACGCGTCAGAATCCCGGCGGCCGCTGGATGCCGCCGAAGGCCTTCTCCATGAGCCCCGCAAAGCCGATGGTGGTGCTGTCCTCCAGGTAGCCGCCGATGATCTGGAGACCGATGGGAAGGCTGTCCTTGGTCAGGCCGACAGGGGCCACGGTGGCCGGAAGGTTGGGGAGGGTCGCCAGGCCCGCCCAGGCCAGCTGGGCGAAATAGGGCGTGTCGTGGCCGTTGATCTTCAAGGTCCGCGCGCCGGCGTCTTCGCTGAGATCATGCGGGAAGGCGACGGTCCCGAAGGCCGGGGCCAGCACAACATCGAACCGCTCAAACAGGGCTTCCCACTGGCGGCGCAAGGCGAGCTGGGAGTCCTGCAAGCCCATCCAGTCGTGGGCGGAAATGGCGTCCGGCTGTGGCGGCGCGCCCCGCGACATCGAGGTTCCCAGCATCTGGCCGTAGAGCGCCTGCTGGTGGGCGAGGTCGGGCAGCAGGGCGCTGGCGTAGGCGACCTCCGCCCCCTCCCCGTGCAGCCGCTGGGCGAGGGCGTGCAGGGCCACCTTGATCTCGTCGTCCAGCTCGGCGGCGGGGTGGTGGTCGATCACCAGGACGCGGTAGTCGGCGAGGTTCGCGTAGCGCGCGGGCGGCAGGTCCAGGCGGTAGCCCTTGGCGTCCAGGCCTGTGGGACCGGCCAGGACGGAAAGCGCCAGGTCGAGGTCGGCGGCGGTGCGCGCCAGCGGGCCGACCACGGCCAACTCCACGCCCATCCCGTCGACGCCCGGCGGGACGTGGCCGCGCTGAGGCACCAGGTTGAAGCTCGGCTTGTGGCCATAGATCCCACAGAAGGCGGCCGGGATACGGATCGAACCGCCGATGTCGGAGCCGAACTCCAGGGGGACCATGCCTGCGGCCACCGCCGCCGCCGCGCCGCCGGAGGAGCCGCCCGGTGACCGCTCCAGGTTCCAGGGATTACGGGTATGGCCATAGATCGGATTGGCGGTCTGCCAGTCGCTTAAGAAGGGTGGCACGTTGGTCTTGCCCAGCACCACCGCGCCGGCCGCCTTCAGCCGCGCGACCCCGACCGAGTCCTCCGGCGCGATCCAGTT
>JAYVDG010000030.1:0-2861 GCA_043749525.1 Phenylobacterium sp. | reverse complement strand
CTCCAGGGGATGCCGCGAGGGCGCCGGCCAGTAGCAGCCGAAGGGCAGGGGGGTGGCGGCCAGCTGGGTCTTCAGCATGGTCTGAGCATAGAGCCGCCGGTCCCCGGGCCGTCGCGCCATCACCGTGGCGTCGCAGGCCAGCTCCTGGTCCAGGCGCAGGTGATAGGCGGCGATATGAACCAGGGGATTGAACCAGTTCACCCCCTGGAACAGCGCTATCCAGGCGTTGGTCTTCGGATCGCCGCGGTCGATGTGGGCCCGCTCATGGGCGCGGACCAGGGCGCGTTCCTCAGGGCTGAAGCGGGTCTCATGGTCGGCCGGGGTGACGACGCGGGGTGTGATGACGCCGACCACCGCAGGCCCCGCTTCGCCGGCCTTGGCCCGCTGCAGGAAGCGCCATTGGCCGAAGACCATCAGGGCCAGGATCGCCAGGGCGCCGGCCAGCCAGATCTCCGCGGTGAACGAAACTGCTTGGGGCTGGGTCAGGGGGATAGGCAAGGGCAGGGAGGGGCCGGGCGTCCCGGTCGGCGCCTCGGCCGCCGGGACCAGGCTGGCGGCGAAGGCCAGGGGCACGACCAGCCACAGGCGGTAGGCGATCTCCGCCCCGAACATCCGCCGCGCCGGCAGGCGGATGACCAACACCAGGAGGATGGCCAGGCTGGCGGCGAGGTTGGCCCGCAGCAGGTCGGCGATCAGATCAGTCATCGTCGTCCAGCTCCGCGATCAGCTTCTTGAGGCGTGCGATTTCGTCGGGTTTCAGCTTCCGGTTCTGGGCGAAGTGCGCCACCAGGGGCGCGAGCTGGCCCTCGAACAGCCGGTCCAGCAGACCCTGGCTCTCGTCCTGCACATAGTTGGCGTGGTCGACGAGGGGCACGTACTGGTGGCGGCCGTCGACCCGCTCGGACCGGATCGCCTTCTTCTTCAGCAGGCGGTTGATCAGGGTCTTCACCGTCGCCTCGGCCCAGGGCTGGCGGGCCCGGACATCGGCCACGATCTCGTCGGCGGTCAGCGGCGTCTTCCGCCACAGCGCCTGCATGATCTGACTTTCGGCCTCGGTGATGTTCATTGGACTACGCTTGTAATTTGAGCTGAGGCTACGCCCCTGCCGTCCCAAGTCAAGCTGTGTGGCGAGGTCCGTTTCCCGCCAGCGACGACTCGTCGGCTCTGGTAGGCTGGAGCCATGTCAGAGCTCGGCTACACCCTCTTCGACACCGCCATCGGTCGCTGCGGCCTGGCCTGGGGCGAGGCCGGCATCGTCGCCGTCCGTCTTCCCGACGCCTCCGACGAGCGGGCCCAAGCCCGCTTCGAGCAGCGCTTCCCTGGCATCCAGGCGCGCGACCCGACCCCGGAGATCGCCGCCGCCATCACCCGCATCCAGGGCCTGCTCACCGGCGCCAAGGACGACCTTGCCGACATCGTCCTGGACATGAGTTCGGTGAGTGAGTTTCAGCGGGCGGTCTACGCCATCGGCCGCGCCATCCCGCCCGGCCAGACCCTGACCTATGGCGAGGTGGCCAAGCGGCTGGGTGATCCCACCGCGTCGCGCGCGGTTGGCGAGGCCATGGGCAAGAACCCGTTCCCGATCATCATGCCCTGCCACCGCGTCCAGGGCGCCGACGGCAAGCTCGGCGGCTTCTCCGCGCCGCGCGGCGGGGTGACCAAGCTCAAACTTCTGGAGATCGAGGGCGCGACCTCGGTCGACGCCCTGCCTCTATTCGCGGGTCGCTAGGCCGAAGCCAGGGCGCTCTGGAACAGGATCGCGCCGTCGGCGGAGCCCAGTTCGGCCTCGAAGGCGCGGTCGGGGTGGGGCATCAGGCCCAGCACATTGCCCCGCGCATTGACCACGCCGGCGATGGCGTTGGTGGAGCCGTTGGGATTGTCCTGGTAGCGGAACACCACCTGACCCTCGCCCTCGATGCGGTCCAGGGTGTCGGCGTCGGCGAAGAAGTTTCCCTCGCCATTGCCCACCGTCATGGTCACCTCGCGGCGTCCGGCATAGCCGGCGGTGAAACGGGTCTGAGCGTTGGTGACCTCCAGGGCCACCGGCTTGCAGACATACTTCAGCGCCTCGTTGCGCAGCAGGGCGCCAGGCAGCATGCCGGCCTCGCACAGCACCTGGAAGCCGTTGCAGATGCCGACGGTGGCGACGCCGCGATCGGCGGCCAGCTTGACCTCGTTCATGACCGGCGAGAGCGAGGCCATGGCTCCGCACCGCAGGTAGTCGCCGTAGGAGAAGCCGCCCGGCAGCACGATCAGGTCCAGCCCGTGGGGCAGGGCGGTGTCGCCGTGCCAGACCATGTCGACCGTGGCGCCGGTGGAGCGCTCGATGGCGACCTTGCAGTCACGGTCGCAGTTGGACCCGGGGAAGACGATGACGGCGGCTTTCATGGGCGGGGTTCCTAGGCCAGTTCGGGGGCGATTTCCAGGCGCGCTACGCGCATTCGTCGAGGATCGGCGCGGGCGGCTGGGCCTCGTCCGGCGCCGGGAACGGCTCGCGGAAGGTGAAGGCCTCTGCGGTCGGCCCCCGATGGCGCAGGATCTCCAGCCGCGCGATGCCCTCAGCCGGCGTCGGGGTGTGGCCGATCGGGATCCACCACAGGCACATGAACAGTTCCATCTTCTCGAACCACTCGGCGCGGCGGCGCATCACGTCGCGGTGGCCGGTGCGATAGACAAAGGCGGCCAGGGCCTCGGGGTCTGTCCAGACCGACATGTTGAGGATCATCATCGGGTCGTCGAAGGCTGCGATATCGGTGGCGTCGTCGCCCTCGCCGGTCAGCCGCCAGACGAAGCCCGGCTGGCCGTCCGCCAGGGCGTTGATGGGCTCCAGGGCGTTTGCGAACCCTGCCGTCTCCGGGGCG
>JAYVDG010000029.1:0-7918 GCA_043749525.1 Phenylobacterium sp. | reverse complement strand
CCCCGCCCACTATACCGGCCAGGAGTTGGCAAAGACCGCCAAAATCAGCCTCGCCATGGCCCGCGGCATCGCCCTCAAGGCGCGTCACGGACGGATCGTCGATCAGGAACTTGAGAAGGAGGCCGGCGGCTCTGGCCTTCGCTACTCCTTCGACGTCGCCAGCCGAGGCAAGACCTTCGAGGTCGGCGTCGACGCCATGAGCGGCAAGGTGCTCGAGAACGGCGGCGAGAGCGCCGCAAAGGAAGCCAAGGAGACCAAGACCGAGGCCATGACGGCCACCAAACACTAGTTTGGCTCGGTGGCGGGCTCCCTGGGGCCCGCCCAAAGCCGCAAATTCTACTTTTCGGGACTTTGGCGGTTCATCCTGGACCCGGCGCAGGAGGTCGTAGCTGGCGTCTAGCTGCGGAGCCTATACGTCCGCGTCTTCAGACCCTGCTGCTCCAGCCGCCACTTGAACTGGTCGAAGCGGTCCTGGCCGAAGAAGGGCTCGCCGTTGAAGGCGATCATCGGCACGCCGTAGTGGCCGGCCGCGCGCTGGGCGACCTGGGAGTCTTCGATCACCGCGTTGAGGCGGTTTGACTCGGCGTCCACCGTGGCGGCGAAGGTCGCGGGATCGAGGCCTGCGCGGGCGGTGGCCAGGGCGATGTGGTCGCCCAGGTGCCAGTCGTCCACCGTGCCGCTCCAGATGGTCTGGCTGACCTCGTCGAGAAATTCCAGGCCCTTGCCCTGCTCGGCGGCGAGCGCGCCCATCTGGGTCAGGCGATGGATGTGCGGCTGTTCCTTGAAATAGGTCCGGGTCGCCATGTCCATGTAGACCGGATCGGGCCGGGGCCAACGGAAGGGCAGGCCCAGGAACTGCGCCTCGCGGTGGATGTCGGCGATGAAGTAGCTGAACCAGAGCGGGTCGCGGGTGTCGAAGAATTCCGGCGTGCGCACGGCCAGGGGATAGACCGGCCGGACATTGCACCTGACATCGTAGTCCCGCTCCAACGCCGTCAGCCGGTGCATGATCATGTAGGAGTAGGGCGAGCGGAAGGACCAGTAGAGGTCGTAGGTGAGGGTCATGGGTCTTGCCGCCTGCGGGTTTCGCTTCTGCGTGAAATAGTGGCATGTATCGCGCCACAATCAAGCTGCCTGGATAACCCGATGCTCCGTCTCCTGCCTCGCCTGCTCGTCGGCGCCCTGGGCGTGCTCGCCCTGATCGGCGCCCTGAGGATCTGGAGCGATCCGGCGATCCCCGCGGTGACCCTCGGCCTGTCGCCCATCGGCGGCCTAGGTCTGGCGACCCTGAGGGCCGACATCGGCGGGTTCTTCGGCGGAATGGGGGCCTTCGCCCTGGCCGCCGCGATCCGCAACGACCGGCGGCTGGTGACCGTGCCGCTGGTGCTGGTGGGCCTGGCCCTGGTGGGCCGCCTGATCACGGCGGGCATGGAAGGCCTGGCGCCCAACATGGTCATGCCCATGGCGGTGGAGGCGACCCTGGCGGTCCTGCTGGCCATCGGGCGCCGCACTCTGGGGAGGCGCTAGTCCATCTCCTCCGGCGGCTTCACGGTCCGGAACATCAGCAGCAGCAACAGGTCGTAGCTGATCTTCAGGCCGCCGCCGATCAGCAGGGGCCAGGCGAAGGGGCTGAGCGTCAGCAGCAGGCCGGCGATGGAGGGACTGAGCGCCGAGGCTAGGCTGCGGGGCACATTGGTCAGGCTGGCGGCCGCCGCCCGCTCGGGCGGGGTGACGATGGCCATGACGTAGGACGAGCGCGCCGGCACATCCATGGCCGACAGGGTGGAGCGCACCAGCAGCAGGCCCATGGCGACGGGCAGGCTGGGGGCGAAGGCCACCAGCATCAGACAGATATTGGCTGGGATGTGGGTGAAGACCATGGTGTTCACCAGCCCGATCTTCTGGGCCAGCCGTCCCGAGGCCAGCTGCGAGAAGGCGGTCAGCACCCCCATCCAGAAGAACAGGGCCGAGGCCGTGGTCAGCGAGAGGCCGTAGTGCTGGAAGAGGTAGAGGGCCAGCAGCGACTGGACCAGGAACCCGCCGCCGAAGCTGTCGATGCTGAACAGGCCGGCCAGCAGGAAGACTCGGTTGCGGGAGGGGCCCAGCGGTTGCCGAGCCTTCTCCGCGTCGCTCTCCACAGCCGGCAGGCCGCGATAGAGCACCATCACCATCAGGCCCAGGATGGCGTAGAGCCCGAACATGCCGCGTGCGATGTCGAGATGGGTCCAGACGAAGTGGCGGCCCAGCTGTTCGGCGAGGCCCACGGCGAGCGCGCCGCCCGCCACCATCAACGACCCAGTCAGGCTGTAGCGGGCGAAGAGGCTGGTGCGCTCGCTGTCCGGGGCGCTGTGGGCCAGCATCGACTGTTCCAGCGGCAGGAACGGGCTGACGTCGCCGCCGGAGGGGTTGAGCGTGCCGACGCAGCCCACCACCACCAGGGGCCAGAAGCCGCTTAAGCCCGCGAAGGCGAGACCCGTCAGGCACATCAGGGCGGAGACCGCGATCAGCAGGCGGCGCGTGCTCACCCTGTGGGCCACCGCGCCGACCGCCAGGGTCAGGGCCGCCGAGCCCAGCAGGGTGGCGGTGGTGAGCATGCCCACCTGCAGCGGGGAAAAGCCCAGGGCGATCAGATAGACCGGCAGCAGGAGGGCGACAAAGCCGTCCCCGAAGGCGCGGATGCCCCGGGTGAGCAGCAGGGTGCGGGCGGGACCGGTCACACCGGCTGCGGTTCGCGCCACATGGCCCAGGCGGGCGGGGCGTCGGGGCGGGCGCGGAACTCCTGCGTCACCTCGAAGCCGTAGCGGCGATAGAGCGGGACATTGGCCGCGTTGGAGGATTCCAGATAGGCGGGCAGGCCCTGGGCGTCGACCTTGGCCAGGCCGGCCTTCAGCATCCGCGAGCCGACGCCCAGGCCTTGCGCCTCAGGCCGCACACCCAGGAACCACAGATAGGCGTGGGGCTGTTCCATGGGGTGCAGGTCGTCCATGATCCTGCGCATGGCGGCCAGGCGTCCGATGCGGCCGAAGCCGGTGGCGCCCAGGATGGTGGGGAAGACCCGCAGTTCCTGCAGCAGACTGTTGGGGCCTAGCGCCTCCGACGGGATCCAGATGGAGACCGCGCCGCCGCTGGCTGGCCGGGTCACCTCGCCGGTGGGCAGGGCGATCTCCTTCAGCAGCATCTTCATGAAGCGCAGGCGGGCGGCCTCGCGGCGGGTGTCGTCACGCAGGAACCAGCAGAACTGCGGGTCGGTGCGGAAGGCTTCGTTCAGATCGTCGGCGACGGCGTCGATATCGGCGGGGCCGGCGGTGACAGGGGCCTCGGCGCCGCGCCGCAGGGCTTCGATCTGCGCGTCGGTCATAGCTTTTCGCTGATCTTGATGGCGGCCTTGCAGCCGGCGCGGATCACGGCGGCCAGGATCGGATAGCCGGGCGCCTCACGGGCGCCTTCCTCCACGGCGTGATCGCGGTGGGCGAGCTCTTCGTCGCGGAACTTGGAGAGCTCGGCGGCAAGCGCGGGCTCGCGGTCCGTGAGCTCGGCGACCTGACCGGCATAGTGCTGCTCTATCACGTCCTCGACGGCCTCGGTGCAGGCGTGGGCCGCCTTCTCCCCCAACAGGGCGGTGCCGGCGCCCAGCGCGAAGGCCGCCAGCCGCCAGACCGGGGTCATGGCCGTGGGGCGCACCCCGTGATCGGTGAGCAGGGCGTCGAAGCGCGCCAGGTGGACAGCCTCATGGCCCTCCATCTCGGCCAGCTGGCCGGCGATCCGCTCATGGCCCTTGGAGCCGCCGAGCACGGCGCGCTGGCCACGATAGATCTGCACCGCCGCCATTTCGCCGGCGTGGTCGACCCGCAGGATCTCGGCCAGGCGGGCGGCGACGGCGCCCTGTCCGGGGCGCGGGGGAATGGGTTTCTCGCTCATGACCTGACTCGGCGCCGCAGGGCGGCCCAGACGCTCAGGACCGTCAGCTTCAGAGAAATCAGCGCGTTCCAGCCGGCCATGGAAAGGCCCAGGAACCGCCAGGCGGCCTCGTCACAGGCGGGCGGGCGAATCTTGGCGCCCCCCAGCAGGTCGGCCATGGCCTGGGTGCTGACGGCTGCGCCGGTGGAGGAGCAGGTGGTGGGGCCGGGCCACCACTTCCACTCCGCGCCGGAGTGGTAGACAGCGACGCCGACGCCGACGGCGAAGATCAGGGCCAGTGCCGCGTCGAAGGTCCAGCGCCAGCGCGCGGTGCGGGGCAGTTTGCGGACCAGGATGGCGACGAGAGCCACAGTCCCGGCGACCCAATAGACCTCGCGGGCGCGCAGGCAGAGCGTGCAGGGGGCGTAGCCGCCGAAGGTCTCGAAGGCATGGGCGGCCGCCAGCATCAGGGCGGACGAGCCGAGGGCGAAGAAGGCCCAGCGGTCAAGGACGGCGCGGATCAACTGCATCATGGCGTGCGATATGAGCGCAAAACGGGGCTCAGCCCAAGACTTTCAGCGCGATAATGCCGCCGACCAGCACCACCAGGCCGATGATTGCGTAGAGGGTGAGGCGCTTCTCGAACTCCTCGCGGACCGCCGGTCCGAAGTATTTCAGCAGGGTGGCGGTGAGGAAGAACCGCGCGCCGCGCGTCACCACCGACGCCCAGAGGAAGGTCACGAAGGAAAACTGGGCCAGGCCTGCGGCGATGGTCACCAGCTTGTAGGGGATGGGCGTCAGACCCTTGATCAGGATCACCCACAGGCCCCAATTGGCGAACCAGGCGCGGAAGGCTTCCTCGCCGTCGGCATGGCCCATCAGGGCCAGCAGCCAGTGGCCCAGGTCCCCCAGGTGGTAGCCGATGAAATAGCCCAGGCAGCCTCCCAGCACCGAGGAGATCGTGCAGAGGCCGGCATAGACATAGGCCCGCTCTGGACGGGCCAGCACCATCGGCGCAAGCATGACGTCGGGCGGGATCGGGAAGAACGAGCTCTCGGCGAAGGACACCCCGCACAGAATCAGGGGCGCGTGGCGAGACCCGGCCAGGCCCATGACCCAGTCGTAGAGTTTGCGAAGCATTGCGATCCGAGGAGGCTGTTCACACGTTTGCTAGCAGGCGCGGCAAGGCTTGTCTCGTCGGCTCGGATCAGGCAGTTGGTTTCATATGATACTATCTCCCCTCGAAGGAGCGCGCACATGAATGTCCAGGCCCCCTCCCGCGACCTGTTCGACAACCCGCTGGGCACCGACGGGTTCGAGTTCGTCGAGTTCACCGCCCCCGACCCGGACCTGCTGAAAGGCCTGTTCGAGAAGATGGGCTTCACGGCGGTCAGTAAGCACCGCTCGAAGAACGTCATCCGCATGCGCCAGGGCGACATCAACTTCCTGCTGAACATGGAGCCCGCCGGCCAGCCCGCCGACTTCCGCCAGATCCACGGTCCCTCGGCCAACGCCATGGCCTTCCGGGTCAAGGACGCGGCCAAGGCGATGGCGCTGGCGCTGGAGCGCGGCGCCAAGCCGGTGCTGGGTCTGGTCGGCCCGATGGAACTGAACATCCCGGCCATCGAGGGGATCGGCGGCTCGAACCTCTATCTGGTGGACCGCTACGGGGCGCAGGAGATCTACGACGTCGACTTCATCCCGATCCGGGGGGCCACGGAGGCGGAAGCCAAGAACAGCGTCGGCCTGACCTATCTGGACCACCTGACCCACAACGTGTTCCGCGGCAACATGGCCAAGTGGGCCGACTTCTATGAGCGCATCTTCAACTTCCGCGAGATCCGCTATTTCGACATCGAGGTCGCTCAGACCGGCCTGATCTCCAAGGCCATGACCAGTCCCTGCGGCAAGATCCGCATCCCGCTGAACGAGAGCCAGGACGACCACTCGCAGATCGAGGAGTTCCTCAAGGACTACCACGGCGAGGGCATCCAGCACGTGGCGCTGGGGACCGGCGACATCTACCATGCCGTCGAGACCATGCGGGACCGCGAGGTCCGCTTCCAGTCGGTGCCGGAAACCTATTACGAGCAGCTTCCCGACCGCGTGAAGGGCCACGGCGAGAACCTGCAGCGCCTGCGCGCCGACCAGATCCTGATGGACGGCGCCCCCACCGAGGGCCAGGGCCTGTTGCTCCAGATCTTCACCGAGAACATGATCGGCCCGATCTTCTTCGAGTTGATCCAGCGCAAGGGCAACGAGGGCTTCGGAGAGGGCAACTTCAAGGCGCTGTTTGAGTCCATCGAGCTGGACCAGGTGCGCCGAGGCGTGCTGCCGGCCAAGGAGGGCTGATTGGCGCCGAAGTGGGCCATTGTCGTGCACGGCGGGGCGGGCGTGATCGAACGCGCCCACCTCAAGCCTGAGCAGGAGGCGGCCTACCGCGCCGCCCTGGCCCACGTGACGGAGGCTGGGGCCCAGGTCCTGAAGGCCGGTCGCCGCTCGCTGGACGCCTGCGAAACCGCCGTCCGCCTGCTGGAGGATGACCCGCTGTTCAACGCCGGCCGGGGCGCGGTCTTCACCGCGCAGGGCCGCAACGAGCTGGACGCCGCCGTCATGGAGGGCCGGACGCTTGGGGCCGGCGCCGTGGCCGGCGTCACCCGCGCCCGCCACCCCGTCAGCCTGGCCCGCGCGGTCATGGAGCGCTCGCCCCACGTCATGCTGATCGGCAAGGGCGCCGACGACTTCGCCGCCGACCAGGGCGAGGAGTTGGTGGAGCCCTTGCACTTCCACACCGCCCGGCGCTGGCGCAGCCTGATCAAATTCCTGAAGGCCGAGAACCTGCCGATCCCCGCCGAGCCTGTGGGGGCCGACCGGCCCGATCCCGCCCAGGGCCTGGCCCACGACGAGGGCAAGCACGGCACGGTCGGCGTCGTGGCCCTGGACATTCACGGCGACGTGGCGGCGGCCACCTCCACTGGCGGCACCACCGGCAAGCGCTGGGGCCGGGTGGGGGACTCGCCCCTCATCGGCGCCGGGACCTACGCGTCGAACGCCGGCTGCGCGGTCTCGGCCACTGGGACCGGCGAGTACTTCATCCGCCTGACGGTGGCGCGCGACATCTCCGCCCTGATGGAGATGAAGGGCCTCGGCCTGCAGGCCGCCGCCGACGAGGTGATCCAGAACCGGCTGACGGCGCTGGGCGGCGACGGCGGCGTGATCTGCGTGGCCCCCGACGGCCAGATCGCCTGGAGCTTCAACACCTCGGGCATGTACCGCGCCCAGGCGTCCGAGGGACGCCCGATGACCGTGGGCATCTACAAGGACGAATTCTGATGGCTCGAAACTGGATCCCGGTTCGCGGCGCGCAGGGGACGCACTCCCGCCAGGCCCACGCCGACATGCCTGAGGGAACCTATGAGCGGGAGATCTCCAAGGAGGGCTTCTTCGGCCCCGCCGCCTTCCTGCACCACCCGCGTCCGCCCACCGGCTGGACCCATTTCGAGGGACCTCTGCGGCCCCGTGCCTTCGACCTCGCCCGCCTGAACGAGGCGCCCGGTTCGCCGTGGAGCGCGCCGGTGGTGCTGCACAACGCCGCCGTGGAAATGCGTTTCTGGAAGCTCGCGGCGCCCATGCCGGCCCTGGCTCGCAACGCCGACGGCGACCAGCTGCTGTTCGTCCACGAAGGGCAGGGGGACCTGTTCTGCGACTATGGCCGCATCGGCTATGCGGCGGGCGACTACCTCTACCTGCCGCGCGGGACCATGTGGCGGCTTAGCCCCACGGCGCTCACGGCGGTGCTGATGATCCAGGCCACCAACACCCACTTTTCCCTGCCGGACAAGGGCCTGCTGGGCGGCCATGCCCTGTTCGACCCGGCCATGCTGGACACACCGGCGATGGACGAGGCCTTCCGCGCCCATCAGGCCGAACCCGGCGAATACCGCGTAGAAATCAAGAAGCGCGGCCAGGTATCGGTGGTCACCTATCCCTACAACCCCATCGACGCAGTGGGCTGGCACGG
>JAYVDG010000028.1:0-7923 GCA_043749525.1 Phenylobacterium sp. | reverse complement strand
ATATAGCCGGATATAGCGATCAGAGCGGTGACGCTCCACTGTTTCCGGGGGAGACTCAATGCGTCTTGTCTCCGCGCTGTTTAGCGCCGTGTCCCTTCTCGCCCTGACCTCGCCGGTCCTCGCCGCCGAGGCGGGCGACGACAGCAAGGCCTTCGCCCTGGGCGAAATCGCCGTCACCGCGCCCAAGGTGGAAGGCGTCGCCATCGACACCGCCACCCTGTCGTCGGAGGCGATCTACGCGTTCAACCGGCCGACCCTGGACGACGCGGTCAACCTGATCCCCGGCGTCTCGTCGTCCAACACCGGCGGCTCGCGCAATGAGCGTGTGGTCTCGGTGCGCGGCTTCAACCGTTTCCAGGTCGCGCTGCTTGTGGACGGGGTGCGGGTCTTCCTTCCCGCCGACAACCGCCTCGACTACGGCCGCTTCCTCACCCCCGACATCGCCGAGATCCAGGTGGCCAAGGGCTATGTCTCGGTGCTGGACGGCCCCGACGGCACGTTCGGCGCCATCAACCTGGTGCCCCGCACGCCCACCAAGGCCCTGGAGGCCGAGGCCCGCGCCACGCTCAACCTCGGCCGCGATGGAGAATACGGCGGCTATTCCGCCTTCGGCCTGCTGGGGACCAAGCGCGACCTCTGGTACGCCCAAGGCAGCTACGCTCGAAACTTCCAGGACCACACCGACCTGCCGGGCGATTTCACGCCGACCCCGACCGAGGATGGCGGCCAGCGCGACCTGTCGCGCACCGAGGACTGGCGGGTGAACCTGAAGGCCGGCATCACGCCGAACGCCACCGACGAATATTCCCTAAGCTACACCCGGCAGGAGGGCTCAAAGCTCTCCCCGCTCTCCACCACCGACCCGCTGTCGATCCAGCGGTTCTGGACCTGGCCCTACTGGAACCTGGACAGCGTCTATTTCCTGTCCACCACGGCGCTGACGACCGGCTGACCCTGGACACCAAGCTATTCTACAACACCTTCGAAAACCTACTGCGGGCCTTCGACAACCGCAATGAGAACACCCAGACCCTGGGGCGGGCGTTCAATTCCTACTATGACGACGAGGCCCATGGCGGCTCGTTGCAACTGGCCTGGCAGGCGTCGGACGCCGACACCCTGCGCGTCTCGGCCCACTATCGCCACGACAAGCACGTGGAGTGGCAGCAGGCCTTCCCGTCCGGCGTGACCGAGCCCAAGCAGACCACCCTCGAGGCCACCTACAGCGTGGCCGCAGAGAACGTGCTGAAGCTGTCGCCGACCCTGACCGCCACGGCCGGGATCAGCTACGACTGGCGCGACCTGAACCGGGCCGAGGACTACACGGCCGGCGCCTATGTCTTCTGTCCGCTGAAGAACACCAACGCCGTCAACGGCCAGGCCAAGCTGGTCTGGACCCCGGACGACGCCAGCGAGGCCCATGCCAGCGTCTCCTCGCGGGTCCGTTTCCCCACCATCTTCGAGCGGTTCAGTTCGCGGTTCGGCGGGGCGGTCTCCAACGCGGCCCTCGAGCCGGAACGGGCGACCAACTACGAGCTGGGCGGCTCACGCCGGTTCGGCGCGGTCCATGCCGACGGGGCGGTGTTCTATTCCCACCTGGACGACGTGATCGTCTCGGTCCCCTTCATCTTCACCAGCTGCACGCCGGCCGGGGTCTGCACCCCCAATGTGGTGACCCAGAGCCGCAACGTCGCCGAGGGGACCTACTACGGGGCCGAGGTCTCGCTGACCGCCTACCTTTCGGAGACGCTTACTGTGGGGGCCAACTACACCTACACCCACCGCGACCTGGACGATCCCAACAACGCCGCCTACCGGCCCACCGACGTGCCGACCCACAAGGGCTTCCTCTATGCCGACTGGTCGCCGATCAAGCACCTGCACGTCATGCCCAATGTGGACGTGGCCTCCGACCGCTGGACGGTGAACAGCGCCGGCACGCGCTACTTCCGCACCGGCGCCTATGTGCAGGCCAACCTGCGGGTCGACTATGAGCTGGCCAACGGGATCACCCTGGGCGCCGGCGGCCGCAACCTGCTGGACGACGAGTATCAGCTGGTGGACGGCTTCCCGGAACCGGGCCGCAGCTTCTTCGTCAGCGTGCGGGCGACCTACTAGGTCGGACTAGACGCTGGTCCCGCCGACGGTCAGCCCCGTGATCTTCAGCGAGGGCTGGCCGACGCCGACGGGCACGCTCTGGCCCGACTTGCCGCAGACCCCGACGCCGGGATCGAAGTCGAAGTCGTTGCCGATCATGGTGATGCGGGTCAGGGCCGAGGGGCCGTCGCCGATCAGGGTGGCGCCCTTCACCGGGCTGGTGATCTTGCCGTCCTCGATGAGGTAGGCCTCGGTGCACTGGAAGACGAACTTGCCGTTGGTGATGTCCACCTGGCCGCCGCCGAAATTGGCGCAGTAGAGGCCGCGCTTGGTGGCCTCGATCATCTCCGAACGCGGGGTGTTGGTGGTCCCGTTGTCCATGCCGGTGTTGGTCATCCGCGGCATGGGCATGTGGGCGTAGGACTGGCGGCGTCCGTTGCCGCCGGCCTTCATGCCCATCAGGCGCGCGCTCATACGGTCATGCATGTAGCCGACGAGAATCCCGTCCTCGATCAGCACGGTGCGTTCGGTGGGGGTGCCCTCGTCGTCGACGGTGAGCGAGCCGCGACGGCCGGGGAGGGAGCCGTCGTCGAAGACGGTGACGCCGCGGGCGGCCACCTGCTCGCCGATGCGGCCGGCGAAGGCCGAGGTGCCCTTGCGGTTGAAGTCGCCCTCCAGGCCGTGGCCGACGGCCTCGTGCAGCAGGATGCCGTTCCAGCCGGCGCCCAGGACCACGTCCATCTCGCCAGCGGGGCAGGGGACGGCGTCGAGGTTCATCAGGGCCTGGCGCAGCGCCTCCTCGGCCTGCTCCTGCCAGTTGGCGGCGCTGATCCAGTTCTCGAAGCCAGCGCGGCCGCCGGCGCCGGTGAAGCCGTTCTCGCGGCGGCCGTCTTTCTCGACGGTGACCTGGACATTGATGCGCGACAGGGGCCGGACGTCGCGGATCAGCCGGCCGTCGGCGCGCAGGATCTCCACCGTGCGGCGCTCACCGGACATCGAGGCCATGACCTGGACCACGCGGGGATCGCGGGCCCGGCACCAGGCGTCGATCTCCTGCAGCAGGGCGACCTTTTCGGAGAAGGC
Source organism: Phenylobacterium sp. (assembly GCA_043749525.1). Lineage (GTDB taxonomy): Bacteria > Pseudomonadota > Alphaproteobacteria > Caulobacterales > Caulobacteraceae > Phenylobacterium. Next base: position 4,743 of record JAYVDG010000028.1, on the reverse strand, counting down.
GGGCGAGGCGGTGGGATCGTCCTCGCCATAGAGCTTGGTGTTGGTGGCCCGCGGCGCTTCATCGGAACCAGAGACGCCGTCATAACCGCGCTTGGCCAGCGAAGCCGAGGCCGCCGCCCGGCGGATCGAGGCCTCGGAGATTTCGCTGGAGTGGGAGTAGCCGGCCGTCTCGCCCGCCACCACCCGCAGGCCGAAGCCCTCGGACGAATCATAGGCCGCCGATTTCAGCCGTCCGTCGTCGAACAGGAACGATTCGCTCTCGGAGCGCTCGACGAACAGTTCGCCGTCATCGGCGCCCTGCAAAGCCTCCCCAAGGATTTCCCGGGCCCGTTCGGGGGAGACGCCGGCGGAATCCAGGATCGAGGGAGCGGGGGAGTGGGCGTTCATGAGCGCATTGCCTTGGCTGACTTGGTTCAAGAGATAGGGGCTCCGGCAGCGTCCGTCACCCCAAACCGCGCCCTGGCGCGCCATTCCGCCGCCTCCGAGGCCGCCCGCCGGTTCAGCGATCACGGGTCGGCGCGGCGTGCGTCACATCGTCCAAAGCCCCTTGGCCCACCGAAGATTCCGCGCCTGCAAGCCACCGTCGCGCCATAGGGGCCTCTACCGCCTTGGCAAGGCGTCAGCGAGCGCGTATGCACCCCGCTGAAGGGCCGGGCCGCGTCAGTTTGCGGGGCGCGTTCCTCTATGACGGCGGCGGCGGCGGCGATCGTATCGGCGAGACGCGGCCGGCCAAGCAGACCGAGGGGACATGAAGTCGAGGTTTCAAGGGATGCGAGCGCTGGCGGCAGGCGCCGCGGCGGGCGCGATGACAGCGTTTTGGGGCCTCTCGGCCCTGGCGGCAGAAGAACTCGTGGGGCAACCCACGCCTGGCGCGATCAATCTGCAGCCGGGGGTGACCCCGCTGCGCGACGACGCCATCTTCTTCCATGACAAGATTTTGCTACCGATCATAACGCTGATCTGCCTGTTGGTGCTGGGGCTGATGATCTGGATCGTGGTGCGCTACAACAAGCGGTCCAACCCGATCCCGGCCAAGTGGAGCCACAACACCCCGATCGAGATCATCTGGACGGTGCTTCCGGTCCTGATCCTGATGGGCATCTCGATCTTCTCGTTCAAGCTGCTGTTCGCCTACCACGACATGCCCAAGCCCTACATGACGGTGAAGGCTACGGGGTATCAGTGGTACTGGGGCTACGAGTACCCGGACAACAAGATCGGGGAATTCGTCTCCAACATCCTTCCCGAGGACGAGGCCAAGGCCAAGAACGTCCCCTATCGCCTGGCGGCCACCGAGCCGCTGGTGGTTCCGGTCAACCAGGTGGTCCGCGTGCTGGTAACCGGCGCCGACGTGATCCACGCCTTCGCCGTCCCCTCCTTCGGGGTCATCACCGACGCTGTCCCCGGCCGGGTCAACGAGACCTGGTTCAAGGTGGACCGTCCGGGCATCTATTACGGCTCGTGCCGTGAACTGTGCGGCGTCGATCACGCCTTCATGCCGATCGAGGTCCATGCGGTGAGCCAGGCCGAGTACGACGCCTGGGTCGCCAAAAAGGGCGGGATCGCCGCCGGCTCCAAGCCCGCGGCTCCGGCCGCGGCGGACGCCGCGGTTCCGGTCTCGGCCACCGCGCCGGCCCCCGCCTCGCCCATGAATCCCGCCGCGCCGGCTCCGGCGCCGGCGACGCCGACTTCCACGCCGCCTGCGCCCGTTCCGGCGCCGGCCGCGCACTGATCTAGGACACGCGTACGATGGCAAACGCCGCCGCTCACGATCATCACGACGATCACGACCAACACATCCCCCCGTTCTTCACGCGCTGGTTCCTGTCGACGAACCACAAGGACATCGGCACGCTCTACCTGATCTTCGCCATCATGGCCGGGATCGTCGGTGGGGCGCTGTCGGGCCTGATCCGCTGGGAACTGTATGAGCCGGGGATTCAGATCTTCTCCCCGACCTCGGGCATCCACCTGTTCGGCCTCGTGGAGCAGTCCAAGCACGGCTACAACGCCGTTGTCACCGCCCACGCCCTGATCATGATCTTCTTCATGGTCATGCCCGCCATGATCGGCGGGTTCGGCAACTGGTTCGTGCCGCTGATGATCGGCGCGCCGGACATGGCCTTCCCGCGGATGAACAACATCTCCTTCTGGCTGCTGGTGGCCGCCTGGGTGATGCTGTGCACCTCGCTGTTCGTCGACGGCGGCCCCGGCCGCGGGTTCGGCGGCGGCTGGACGCTTTATCCGCCGCTCTCCACCTCGGGCCACACCGGTCCGGCCATGGACTGCGCCATCCTGTCGATCCACCTGGCCGGCGCCAGCTCCATCCTCGGCGCCATCAACTTCATCACCACGATCTTCAACATGCGCGCGCCGGGCATGACCCTGCACCGCATGCCGCTGTTCGTCTGGTCGATCCTGGTGACGGTCTTCCTGCTGCTGCTCTCGCTGCCCGTCCTGGCCGGCGCGATCACCATGCTGCTGACCGACCGTAACTTCCACACCCACTTCTTCGACGCCGCCGGCGGCGGTGATCCCGTGATGTACCAGCACCTGTTCTGGTTCTTCGGGCACCCGGAAGTGTACATCCTGATCCTGCCGGCCTTCGGCATGATTAGCCACATCGTCTCAACCTTCTCCAAGAAGCCGGTCTTCGGCTACCTCGCCATGGCCTACGCCATGGTGGCCATCGGCTTCATCGGCTTCGTGGTGTGGGCCCACCACATGTACACCGTGGGCATGACCATCAACCTGCGCGCCTACTTCGTGGCCGCGACCATGGTCATCGCCGTGCCGACGGGGGTGAAGGTGTTCTCCTGGATCGCCACGATGTGGGGCGGCTCCATCGACTTCAAGACGCCCATGCTGTGGGCGATGGGCTTCATCTTCCTGTTCACGGTCGGCGGCGTGACCGGCGTGGTGCTGGCCAATGCGGGCGTCGACTACAGCCTGCACGACACCTATTACGTCGTGGCCCACTTCCACTACGTGCTGAGCCTCGGCGCCGTGTTCGGGATTTTCGCGGGCTTCTACTACTGGTTCGAGAAGATCTGGGGCGTGAAGTACCGTGAGTGGCTGGGCGCCACCCACTTCTGGATCACCTTCGTCGGCGTGAACCTGATCTTCTTCCCGCAGCACTTCCTGGGCCTCCAGGGCATGCCGCGCCGCTACGTGGACTATCCGGACGCCTTCGCGCTCTGGAACAAGGTCTCCTCGATCGGCTACATGATCACCGCCTTCGGCGTGGTCATCTTCCTGATCCTGCTGGCCGAAGCCGCCATCTCGCGCCGCAAGGCCGAGGCCAATCCCTGGGGCGAAGGCGCCACGACGCTGGAGTGGACTCTGTCCTCGCCGCCGCCGTTCCACCAGTTCAACGAACTGCCGGTGATCAAGCCCGACCTTCACTAGGGTCCAGCCTCACCAAAGACTTCAAGAGGGGCGCGGGCTGGAACAATCCGGCGCGCGCCCCTCGACCGTTGAGAGTAGAACCATGACGATGTCGTCAGCCCTTCCCACGAGCCGCGCGCCCGCGCGCTGGCAGGACTTCCTGCAGCTGCTGAAGCCGCGGGTGATGTCCCTGGTGGTGTTCACCGCCATCACCGGCATGGTCTGCGCGGACTCCCCGATCAATCCGATCCTGGGGGCCATCGCCATCCTCTGCATCGCCGTGGGCGCGGGCGCCTCGGCCTCGCTGAACATGTGGTTCGACGCCGACATCGACGCCAAGATGCGCCGTACACGCGGCCGGCCGGTGCCGGCCGGCCGCGTGCAGGGCGCCGACGCCCTGGCGCTGGGGATCGTGCTGTCGATGTTCTCCATCATGCTGCTGGGCATGACCGTGAACTGGCTGGCGGCGGGCCTGCTGGCCTTCACCATCGTCTTCTACGCGGTCGTCTACACGATGTGGCTGAAGCGCTCGACGCCGCAGAACATCGTCATCGGCGGCCTGGCCGGCGCCCTGCCGCCGGTCATCGGCTGGGCCGCGGCGACGGGAACCGTGCCGCTGAACGCCTGGCTGCTGTGCGCCATCATCTTCATGTGGACTCCGCCCCACTTCTGGGCGCTGTCGCTCTACACCAGCGAGGACTACGAAAAGGCCGGCGTGCCGATGATGCCGGTGGTGGCCGGCGCCAAGTCGACCCGCAAGCAGATCCTGATCTACAGCCTGCTGTTCACGCCCCTGTGCCTGGTCCCGGCCTTCACGGGGCTGGGCGGCCTGACCTATCTGGCGGTGGCGGCCGGCGGCGGGCTGGTCTTCCTGGTCCTGGCCTGGCGGGTGTTCAAGAGCCGGGCCGGTGACGCCGCAGATCCGCGGCAGGACGACGGCCTCTATGACGTCAAGGCCGCGGCCAAGGATGCGCGCAACCTGTTCGCCTTCTCGATCCTCTACCTGACCTTGCTGTTCGCCACCCTGCTGGCCGAGCACCTTCTCGACCTGCCCGCCTTCGGAGGATTCCAATGAGCGACCCGCAGAACGAAGGTCCGGTAGACGCCAAGGCGCGCCGCGGCCGCAATATCGCCCTCGCGCTCGGCCTGGTGCTGTTCGTGGTCCTGGTCTTCATCGTCACGGTCGTGCGCATGGGCGCCAACACCCCCCATGGCTAAGCGCCCCCTCACGCCGCAGCAGAGCCGCAACCGCAAGCTGGGCGTCATCTGCTTTGTGACCTTCCTAGGCATGGTGGGCGCGTCCTACGCCGCGGTGCCGCTGTACAAGGCCTTCTGCCAGGCCACCGGGTTCGACGG
>JAYVDG010000027.1:0-2871 GCA_043749525.1 Phenylobacterium sp. | reverse complement strand
CGCCGATCACCAGGCTGCCGTCGGCCCGCACCCGGGCCGAGCGCTCGCCCTTGGAGCAATAGAGCATGTCGCCCGGACGCAGCAGGCCGCTCTCGACGATCTGGCCGAAGGGGATGCGCGGCTCCGAACGCTTGGAGCCCATGGTCTCCAGGTCGGCTTCGGTCAGCGGCACGACCTTGCTGATCCGTTCGCGGGCCAGGGTCGCGTACTGCTCCTCGCGCTCCAGGCCGATGTACTTGCGGCCCAACTGCTTGGCGGCCGCGCCGGTGGTCCCGGTGCCGAAGAAGGGGTCCAGGATGATGTCGCCCGGCTTGGTGGACGCCAGGATCACCCGGCGCAACAGGGCCTCGGGCTTCTGGGTCGGGTGGGCCTTGACGCCGTTCTCGTCCTTCAGGCGCTCCTCGCCGGTGCACAGCGGGAAGGTCCAGTCCGAGCGCATCTGCAGGTCGTCATTGGCCATCTTCATGGCGTCGTAGTTGAAGGTGTAGCGGCGCGAGCCCCGGCCCTTGGCGGCCCAGATCAGGGTCTCGTGGGCGTTGGTGAAGCGGGTGCCCTTGAAGTTCGGCATCGGGTTGGACTTGCGCCAGACGATGTCGTTGAGGATCCAGAATCCCAGGGTCTGCAGGATGGCGCCGACCCGGAAGATGTTGTGATAGCTGCCGATCACCCACATGGCGCCGTCGTCCTTCAGGACGCGCTGGCACTCGCTCATCCACGCGGTGGTGAAGCGGTCATAGGTTTCGAACGAGTCGAAGCGGTCCCACTCGTCGTCGACGGCGTCGACCTTGGAGTTGTCGGGGCGCAGCAAGTCGCCGCCGAGCTGCAGGTTGTAGGGCGGATCGGCGAAGACCAGATCGACGGACTTCGACGGGAGCTTCTTCAAGCTCTCGATGCAGTCACCCAGGATGACCGTGTTGGTGGCAATCGCGCCCATATCCGCCTCGCTTCTAAGGAAACGGAATCCTGAGTCATCGTGGTGAAGGCTAGGTGTGCAAACGTGGTGAACGGACGGTTAATCGATCAATTCAACCACTTAACCCACGCGCCGTGCGGGTGAACCTCGGCGAGACGCCGTTCCTGGCCGGCCGGCCACAAGGTGAGCCGCACCTCCATGACCGCCATGTTCTGGGGCGACGGCTCCATGCGCAGCCAGGCGAAGGGGGCTTGCGGGGTCGCCGCGGCGCCATGATCGGCGATGACCTGCGCAAGGGCGACCTGGCTTTCCGGCGGCATGTATTGCCAGAAGACCGAATGGTAGAGGACGGTCACGGCCCCCGTCTGCGGCGCTGCGACGCGGGCGCTCCAGGCCACGGCGTCGGCGGCCTCGACGGTCACATCGAGACAGAGGGCCAGGTCGATGGCCGCGCGGATTCGGTCCAGCCGTTCGAACTGGTCGGGCCAGATATAGGCCAGCAGGCGGCGGCGCTCGACCGGGTCGGTAAGATCGCCGGGGCGGCGGTCACAGGCGGCGCGCTCGATGACCTCGACGTGGGCGTCAACCGGCGGAGCTGACCCGGTCCACTCGGTGTCCATCACCACCTGGGCGCCCCGATCGCCCCAGACGCTGTCGCCGAACTGGTAGCGGTACCTGTCCCAGTTCAGGTTCAGTCCGGCGCTGGCCGCCACCTCGAAGGCGCGGATCGGCAGGCCGGTCTCCGCCGCGATGGTCAGGAAGCCGGGCGCCAGGCAGGCCGAGCGGCGAACCTCGTTGGTCTGCGGCTCGTGAGTCATGAAGGCCGCCAGCCGGTCCTGATGGCGGATCATGGCTGTCCGCGCCGCGATCCAGGCGGCGTCGGTGTCGCTCTCGCGGCCGGGTTTGGGATAGGTGGCGGCGAGGGCGGGATCGTCGCCGCTCAGCACCAGGTCGTGCAGGGCGCCCAGCAGGCGCAGGTGCACGGCCGCCTCGAACACGGCCCGCATGTCGGCCTGGGCCCAGGGCGTCAGTAAGTTCATCACCGGGCCGCCGGTTTCCAGGTCCTGAGCCGCCAGGTCCAGCAGGGCGCCATGGAAGGGCGAGCCCAGGGTGCGGCAGGCATTGGCCTGGACGCGGAAGGCGCGGCGAAGTTCGGGATTGTCCATGACCGCGTGGTCCCGCCGCAGCGGGGAGGGGTCAATCTTGATTCAGCAGATCAAGCTCGCCATTCATCAGTTCGCCCGCCAAGGCCAGCTTGACCGGCGCCCAGCCCATCCGGTGGATCTCGCAGGGACCCAGGGTGCGCAGGGCCTCGACGTGGATCGGCGCGTGATAGCCCTTGTGGGCGGCGAAGCCGTAGCCCGGATAGAGGCCGTCCATCTCGGCCATCAGCCGGTCGCGGGCCACCTTGGCAAGGATCGAGGCGGCGGCGATGGAGGAACTGATCCCGTCGCCCTTGATCACCGTCTTGATGGGGCAGGGCAGCTTGAAGCCGTAGTTGCCGTCCACCAGGGCGAAGGCCGGCGTGACCGCCAGCTCGCCGATGGCGCGGCACATGGCCAGGCCCGCGGCATGCAGGATGTTGAGCTCGGCGATCTCGTCGACGCTGGCGAAGCCGACGCCCCAGGCGATGGCCATGTCCTTGATCTCGATCTCCAGGGCGTCCCGCTGCTTGGCCGAGAGCTTCTTGGAGTCGTTCAGGCCCTTGGGCACCCGGTTGGGATCCAGGATCACCGCTCCGGCCGAAACCGGTCCCGCCCACGGCCCGCGGCCGGCCTCGTCCACCCCGCAGACGGGACCCGGACAGGCGCTCTCCAGCAGCATGTCGGGCATCAGGCGCTCATCCGGTCAACGGGGCCGTGGCGGTGGCAGCAGGTCAGGTGGTCGTTCACGAAGCCGGTGGCCTGCATGAAGGCGTAGACGATCACCGGGCCGACGAACTTGAAGCCCTTCTGCTT
>JAYVDG010000026.1:0-7951 GCA_043749525.1 Phenylobacterium sp. | reverse complement strand
GAGGACGAGATCGCCGTGCTGTTCGCCGGACGCCTGTCGCCCAGCGGCAAGGCCCATCCCGCCCCGATGTGGCGCGGCCTGCAGGCCGTGGCCGAACGCACGGGCCGGAAGATCGCCTTCGTGCAGTCCGGACAGTTCTTCAACCAGGTCGCCGCCGACATGTACCGGCAGGGCGCGGCCCAGGTCAGCCCGGACGTGCGGCACATCTTCGCCGACGGCCAGGACAACGATCTCTACCGGCGGATATGGGGCGCAGCCGACATCTTCCTGTCGCTGGCTGACAGCGTGCAGGAAACCTTCGGCCTGACCCCGGTGGAGGCCATGGCGGCGGGCTTGCCGGCGGTGGTCAGCGACTGGGACGGTTACAAGAATACCGTGCGCAATGGCCTCGACGGGTTCCGGATTCCGACCTGGACCCCCGGCCCCGGGGCCGGGTCCGACATCGCCCGCGACCACGAGACCGGGTGGCACAGCTACGACCTGTATCTATCGCAGTTGAGCACAACCGTTTCTGTCGACTTCGACGTCCTGGTGGACCGGCTGAGCGACTTGGTCGTGGATGGCGACCTCCGCCGCCGGCTGGGCGACAGCGGTCGCCGACGGGCGCGGGAGGTCTTCGACTGGCGGGTGGTCTACGCCCAGTACCAGGCGCTGTGGGACGAGCAGACGGCCCTGCGAGCAGCGCATTCGGGAGGTCGCGCGCCCAGCGCGTCGCCAAGCCGGCCCGACCCCTTCCAGGCCTTCGCCACCTATCCCACCCACCACATCATCGGCGCGACGCGGGTGAGTTTGGGTCCCGATCCCAGCCGCGCGTGGCACGACATGATGGCGGACGGCCTGTTCTCCCTGTGGCGCACCGACCAACGCCTGCGCGACGCCATCCTCGCCCGGCTGGCTCTGGGCGAGGCCACCCTCGATGTCCTGGCCCAAGCGACCGGCCTGGCCGCCCCCGCCATGAGCGTGATCGTGTCGCGCCTCGCGAAGATGGGCCTGGTCCGGCTGGCGCCTACTTCACCACCCGCAGGGTGACCTGAAGTTCGCGCACGACGTTCCAGAGTTGGTCAGCTTTTCCGCGCAGATCCTCGCGGGTAAGCTCGCCCTGCTCCACCCTCGCCAGCCAGTGCGGGTCGTAGACCTGCATCGCGCTGACGATCTCGAAGTCCACGTCCATGACCATCGCCAGCATGGTGTAGTTGGCGCGCGCCTCCATCCAGACGCGGTTCTGGGCCTTGGACATCATCCGGAAGGTCAGCGGCGTGAAGGCCCGCACGTGGGTGGGGTCCGACCAGAAGGTGTCGTGGCGCACGTGGGGCACGTGGATTTCCACCAGGCCCCCCGGCGCCGTGACCCGATACAGCTCGCGCATGACGGCGGCGAAGACTTTGAAATCCGCGCCGACGTGTTCCAACACATGCTTCATCAGCACATGTTCGAAGCCGTCCGTCGGCAGGTCCCAGGGCGTGCTCTCGATATCGAGCCGCTGGTCGGGGGCGCATTCGGCGAAGTTGTCGACGTTCAACCAGCCTTCGCGTTTGTCGAACCCGCAACCGAGATTGAGCTTCATGCCGCCGACCATGGCGTGGCGGCGAGGTCCCGGCAACTCGCGGCCAGGTCGGCTGGCGAGGCACAGAGCGCGTGGGCGCCCGCCTCCGACAGCTCCGCCTCCGAGCCGTAGCCCCAGAGCGCGCCCAGGGCGGCCAGGCCGTTCTTGCGGGCGGCGACCATGTCGTAGCTGCGGTCGCCGACCATGATGGCACCGGCCGGGTCGATGCCCAGGGCCGGGATCATGTGGGCGATGAGGTCGGCCTTGTCCTCGAACTGCCCGTCAGGATGCGCGCCGTAGACACCCGCCAGATACGGGGTGAAGCCGAAGTGGTCAGCGGTGGCCTGGGCGAAGGGCTGGGACTTGGCGGTGCAGATGAACACGCGGCCCGCGTAGGCCTCGCGCAGGTCGCCCAGCGCCTCAAGGACGCCTGGATAGACCGTCGCCTCCTTCAGGCCGCGTTCGGCGGCATAGGCGCGGTAGAGGCGCACCCCCTCCTCGACATCGGCGTCCGGCCCCATCAGGCGGCGGAACGAGACGCGGATCGGTGGGCCGATCACCGACAGCAGGTCGGCGTCCGGCGGCGCCTCGCGGCCCAGGGCGGTCATCGCCGCCCGGACACCCGCGAGGATGCCGGACGCCGGATCGGTAAGCGTGCCATCGAGGTCGAGCAGGAGGGTGGGGGCCATGGTTGCAGCTTGGCCATTGGCGCTTTGCGCGGCAACCGGTTTCCCGTGCAACTTTATTGCGGCGGACGGCCCTATTGCGCGGGGGCGTTCGATGACTTAAGCGCCGAACCTTCGTTTTCGGGGGACAAAATGGCCGACGCCGATCCCAAGCCTGCCGCACCGTCGCTCGACGCCGTGCGCGCGCGCCTGGACGAGATCGACGCCGCCCTGCTGGCCCTGGTCGATGAGCGCGCTGGTCTGGCCAAGCACGTGGCCGCGGCCAAGGCGGCGGCCGGCGACGGCGACAAGTTCGCCCTGCGCCCTGGCCGCGAGACCGCCCTGCTACGACGCCTGCTTGCCAAGGAGCGCACGGCGGCGAGGCCCAGCCTCGTCGTCCGCATCTGGCGCGAGCTGATCGGCGACAGCCTCTCGCGCCAGGGGCCCTTCCACATCAACGTCTGGGGCGGCAAGGACCCGGCCAAGGCCGTCGAACTCGCCCGCCACCGCTTCGGCGCAGCCCCGCCTCTACGCACCGTCGGCAAGGCCGACGAGGCGCTGGCCGCCGCCAAGACTCCCGGCGGGGTCGGGGTCCTGTCGCTGGCCTCCGACACCCCCTGGTGGGGCCGCCTGCTGGCCGACCCCAAGCTGCAGGTGTTCGCCGCCCTCCCCTGCCTGGCCGCCTGGGGCCCGATGACCGCGCTCGCCATCGCCGAGGTCGAGGTCGAGCCCACCGGTGATGACCGCACCTTCTGGGTCACCGACGCGCCGGGGTCCGCCGCCGCCATCGAGGAGGCCCTCTCCCGCGACGGCGTGGCCGGCGACCTGATCGCCGAGGTCGGCGGCCTGAAGCTTTTCGCCCTGATCGGCTTCTACCAGGCCGGGGACGAACGCCTGGCCCGGGCGCCCGGACGCCTTTCCGGGGTGATCGGGGCTGCGCCCGCCCCGCTGGACGTGTAAGGAGCGGGCCTCACTCCCGCTTGAAGCGTCCCATGTCCGACACCGTCCTCGACCGCGCCAAGGCCCAGCGGCCCACGCCGAAGCCCGGCATCCTCGACATCGCCTGCTATGTGCCTGGCAAGGCCAAGGTCGACGGTATCGAACATCCGCTGAAGCTGTCGGCCAACGAGAACATCCTGGGCTGCAGCCCGGACGCCAAGGCGGCCTTCGCCGGCGCCATCGACCTGCTGCACATGTACCCGGACGGCCGCACCACCATCCTGCGCACCGCCATCGCCGAAAAATACGGCCTGGAGCCCGGGCGCCTGATCTTCGGTTGCGGCTCCGACGAGATCTTCCAGCTGCTGAACCAGACCTTCCTGGAGCCCGGCGACAACATCGTCCAGGGCGAGTTCGGCTTCGGCGCCTACGCCATCGGCGCGCGGGCCTGCGGCGCGACCGTGAAGATGGCCAAGGAGATCACTCACCGCATCGACGTCGACGCCCTGTTGGCCCAGGTCGACGACCGCACCCGCCTGGTCTTCGTCGCCAACCCCGGCAACCCCACCGGCACCTGGATCACCGGTGAGGAGATCCGCCGCCTGCATGCAGGCCTCGCCCCCAGCGTCGTGCTAGTGCTGGACGGCGCCTATGCCGAGTTCGTCGCCGATCCCGCCTTCGAGGACGGCATGTCCATGGTCCGCGAGTTCGAGAACGTCGTGGTCACCCGCACCTTCTCCAAGCTGCACGGCCTGGCCGCCCTGCGGGTGGGTTGGGCCTATATGCCGGTGGAGATGGCCGACGCGCTCGACCGCATCCGCCTGCCCTTCAACGTCAACATCCCGGCCCAGCTGGCCGGCGTCGCCGCGCTTGGCGATGACGAGTTCCAGGCCCGGTCGCTCGCCCTGGTCGAGCAGTGGCGGCCCTATCTGATCCAGCAGCTCGGCGGCCTGGGCCTGGAGCCCGTGCCGTCGGCGGCCAACTTCGTGCTGGTGGGCTTCCCCAAGACTCCGGGCAAGACCGCCAAGGACGCCGAGGCCTATCTGGCTTCGAAGGGGATCATCGTGCGCGGGGTCGCGGGCTATGGCCTGCCCGACCACCTGCGGATCACCATCGGCCTGGAAGAGCACAACCGCGCCGTTGTCGAGGCGCTGGCCGCCTTCGTGCAGTCCTGATGGGCGAGGTCCTCTTCCCGCGCATGGCCGTGATCGGCTGCGGCCTGATCGGCTCCTCGGTGATCCTGGCGGCCCGCGAGGCCGGCGCCGTCGGCGAGATCGTCGTCGCCGACCTCAGCGAGGCGCACCGCGCCCGCATCGTCGAGCTGGGCTATGCCGACCGCGTCACCGGCGACATCGCCGAAGCCGTGGCCGGCGCCGACCTGGTGGTGTTCGCCGTCCCGGTCCTGGCCATGGGCGAGGCCGCCAAAGCCGCCGCGCCGGCCATGAAGCCCGGCGCCATCGTCACCGATGTGGGCTCGGTGAAGGGCTTTGTCGCCCAGGCCCTGGTGGCCGCCCTGCCCGACACCGTCTTCATCGTGCCCGGCCACCCCATCGCCGGCACCGAGCATTCCGGCCCCGACGCCGGCTTCGCCGAACTGTTCCAGAGCCGCTGGGTGATCCTCACCCCGCAGCCCCGGCAGGACGATCCCTACCTGGAGGCCGTCAGCCAGCTGTCGGAGTTCTGGCGAGCCTTGGGCGCAAACGTCGAACTGATGGACGACCGCCACCACGACCTCGTTCTGGCCGTCACCAGCCATCTGCCCCACCTTATCGCCTACAACATCGTCGGCACCGCCGCCGATATGGAGGAGGTCACCCAGGCCGAGGTGATGAAGTACTCCGCCGGCGGCTTCCGCGACTTCACCCGCATCGCCGCCTCCGACCCCACCATGTGGCGCGACGTCTTCGTGGCCAACAAGGAGGCGGTGCTAGAGATCCTGGGCCGCTTCACCGAGGACCTGCAGGCATTGTCGCGGCAGATCCGCTGGGGCGAGAGCGACAAGCTGTTCGAGCTGTTCACCCGCACCCGCGAGATCCGCCGCGGCATCATCGCGGCGGGCCAGGAAAGCGCCGAACCCAACTTCGGCCGGGATCGCGGCAAGCACTAGCGGGTACGGTGACCGTACCTGGCGATTCGTCGGGCCATCGGAAGGACGACGCCCATGAACGGCTACGCCTGGCTCGGCATCGCCATCCTCTGCGAGGTGATCGCCACCACCGCGCTGAAGGCCTCGGAAGGCTTCACGCGGCTGATCCCCTCGATCATCACCTCGGTGGGCTATGTCGTGGCCTTCTACTGCATGTCCCAGTCCATGAAGACCGTGCCAGTGGGGATCAGCTACGCCATCTGGTCGGGGATCGGCATCGTGCTGATCACCCTGCTGGCCTGGGTGATCTTCAAGCAGAAGCTGGACCTGCCCGCCGTCATCGGCATGGGAATGATCCTGGCCGGGGTGCTGGTGATCAACCTGTTCTCCAAAGCAGCGGTCGCTTGATTTCCCTGCGGGAATGCTAGGCTCCTGAAGACGACGCCTTCGAAGGAACCGAGCATGATCGACCAGCCGGCGCGCGAGCGCTTCGAGGCCCGCGTGATCCAAGGCGGCGACGGCGAGGACGCCCGGCGTCTGGCCGCCGCGCTCCGCGCCGGCGGCGAGGGACAGGCCGAGCTGGCCGCCCTGTTCGTCCATGCCGCCGCCTGCGCGCCCGAGCGGCTGGCGGTGATCTATGACGGCGCCACCGAGGGCTGGATGGGCGTGGCCCCGCGCGGCCCGATGATCGAAGCCCAAGCCGCCGCCGAGCCGATACCGCCCGCCTTCTGGGAGGGCTTCTGGGACCTCGTGGACGATACCGTCGCCAATCGCGAGGCCGGACACACCACGGTGCGCACCGCGGCGCTCGCCGGAACCCTGCCCGCCTTGAAGACCCGTGTGGCGCAGATCGCCCTGCTCTATCCGGGCGTCCGTGACGCCGCCTCGGTGGGCTATCCGTCGAAGTTCACCCTGTCCGCCCTGGCCCGCTGCCCGGCGGGATCGCTGGGGGCGGAGTTCCACGATCTAATCGTCGACAACGGCTTTGACCTGGAGGTGCTGGACCGCGAGGCGCTCGGCCTGGCCGACATGCCCGCGCCGCTGGACTACCTCAACGCCCGCATCCTGCAGTGCCACGACCTGTGGCACATCCTGGCCGGCTATCGGACCACCGCCCTGCACGAGGTGGCGATCTCGGGCTTCCAGATGGCCCAGTTCGGCCACCACTATTCGTCGATGTTCCTAGGCATGATCACCAGCAAGATCGCGCTGAGCCAGCCCGAGGCCCTGCCCCTGTTCCTGGACATCATCCTCTCGGCCTGGACCCACGGCCGGCAGAGCCCGCCCCTGATCGGCCTGGACTGGGAAAGCCTCTGGGACAAGCCGGCCGAGGCGATCCGCGCCGCCACCGGCCTCAGCCTCTACGCCTCGCCGCATCCGGCCGACCTGTTCGAGCAAATGAGCGCGACCTAACTCAAAAATCCTTCCGCTTCGATGGGGGAAGGGCAGGGTTGGGGGTGAATGCAGGGCGGCGGGATCAAAGCCGAGGTCGGCTTTGACCTAGACTAGGTCAAAGCCTACAGCCCAGCGCGCACCCCCACCCAATCCTCCCCCATCGAGAGGGAGGGCTCAGGTAGCGAGAAACTCCGCCGTCGCCTCGATGGCCTCCACCAGGCCGAGGCGGTCGATCTTCACGCCCTCAGGCAGGCCGGAGAACAGGCGTGTGGGGGCGGCGGCGTCGAGCATGACGAACACCCCCTTGTCGTCCGCGCGGCGGATCAGGCGGCCGAAGGCCTGGCTGATGCGGTTTCGGGCGACGCTGTCGTCATAGGCCTTGCCGCCGAAGCGGACCCGGCGGGCCTTGTGCAGGATGTCCGGGCGCGGCCAGGGAATGCGGTCGAAGACCAGCAGACGCAGGGACCGGCCCGGTACGTCCACGCCATCGCGGACGGCGTCGGTGCCCAGCAGGCAGCTGTCCTGCTCGGCCCGGAAGATGTCCACCAGGGCGCCGACCTCCAGGGGATCGACGTGCTGGGCATAGAGGGCCAGACCCTTGTCGGACAGGGGCGCGGCGATGCGCTCGTGCACGGCGCGCAACCGGCGGATGGCGGTGAACAGGCCCACCCCCCCGCCCCCCGCGGCCAGGAACAGTTCGCGCATGGCGGCGGCCACCTGGCGCGGGTCGTCACGGCCAACATCGGTGACCACGAAGGCCCGGGCGTTGGCCTCATAGTCGAAGGGTGAGGCCAGCCGCAGGGTCTTTGGCCGGTCGGGCAGACGCGCGGCGCCGGTGCGCATTTCCGCCAGGGCGAAGGGATCGGCCAGGGTGGAGTCGGCCAAGGTCGCGCTGGTCACCAACACGCCGTGGGCCGGGGCGATGACCGTGTTGGTCAGGGGCTCGGTGGGATCGACCCAGTGGCGGCGGCAGGCGGCATCCACCACCCGGCCATAGAGGAAGGTGGCGTCGAACCAGTCAACAAAGTCGGGGTCGTCCTCGGAGTCCTCGTCGATAGCCCGCAACATGGAGCGCCAGGCCGGCAGAGTCATACGGGCGCGCCGGTCCAGCCCCCTCAAAGCCCCCTCAATACGCGCGCGATCACCGGGCGGCAGCGTGGCGGCCTCATCGTCCAGCACGTCCTCCAGATGACGGGCCAGCGCCAGCAGGGGCGCCTCGATGGCGGCCAGGGCCGAGGCGGCGGCCCGAGCGGTCTCGCGGACCAGGTCCAGCGCCGGGCGGGCGGCGCACTCCATGCCCACCTCCGACGGCGCGGCCCGCGC
>JAYVDG010000025.1:0-2881 GCA_043749525.1 Phenylobacterium sp. | reverse complement strand
GTTCGCCGTCAGCTTCCTGGCCGGCGACTGGCTGGGGGACTTGGGCAACGGCGTTCTGGTTCTGTGCATGGCCCTGATCTCCGGTATCGGCGGCCTGGGCCGAGGCGAGCCCGACGGGTCGCCCGAAGCCCGCAAGCTGTCGGCGGAAAAGTGGGGGAACCGCCTCTTCATCCCGGCCCTGGTGATCCCGGCCACGGTGCTGATCGGGACCCTGGCCCTACAGCACGTCTCCATCGGCGGGACGCCGCTGTTCCAGGCCAAGCAGGCGACCCTGATCTCCCTGGCGCTGGGTGCGGTGCTGGCGGTGATCACCGCACTGGTTTTGCTGCGCCAGCCGGTGATCAGCCCGCTGCAGGAGGGTCGGCGGCTGATGGACACCGTCGGCTGGGCGGGCCTGCTGCCGCAGATGCTGGCGGCCCTGGGCGCGGTCTTCGCCCTGGCCGGGGTCGGCAAGGTGGTGGGGGACCTGGTCACCACCTGGATTCCCATGGACGGACACCTGCCGGCGGTCGCGGTCTACTGCCTGGGCATGGCGCTCTTCACCATCATCATGGGCAACGCCTTCGCCGCCTTCCCGGTCATGACCGCCGGGGTCGGCCTGCCGTTCCTGATCGTGAAGTTCGGCGGCGACCCGGCGGTGATCTGCGCCATCGGCATGCTGTCGGGGTTCTGCGGCACCCTGATGACCCCGCTGGCCGCCAACTTCAACATCGTGCCCGCCGCCCTGCTGGAGCTGAAGGATCGCCACGCGGTGATCCGCGCGCAGATCCCCACGGCCGCCCCCCTGCTGCTCGCCAACATGGTGCTGATGTATGTCCTCGCCTTCCGCTGACCTGACGCCCGAGATCGCCTCGCGCTTCGCTCGCATCGCGCTCGGCCACGTCGCCCGCGAATATCCCAACAAGATGGACCACGTCCTGGATGGGCCCGGCGACGCCGTCGGACCGCGCGACCTGCACCCGATCTTCTACGGCAGCTTCGACTGGCACTCCTGCGTCCACGGCTACTGGACGCTCGCCACCGTGCGGCGCGTGCACCCGGAAATCCCCGAGGCCGCCGCCATCGACGACCTGTTCTCAGGCGCCTTCACCGCCGACAAGGTGGAGGCCGAGCGGGCCTATCTGGACCGGCCCTCAAGCCGCGGCTTCGAGCGGCCCTATGGCTGGGCCTGGCTGCTGATGCTGCAGGCCGAGCTGATGCGCCACGACGACCAGATCTGGGCGCGGCGCATGGCGCCGCTGGCGGAGGCTTTCGCCGACCGGTTCCGCACGTACCTGCCCAAGGCCACCTACCCGGTGCGCACCGGGGTGCACAATTCCACGGCCTTCGCCCTGGCGCTCGCCGCCGACTACGCCAAGGGCATGGAGGACGCTGCTCTCGAAACCCTGCTGCGAGACACCGCGCGCGCCTGGTACGGCGGGGACCACAACGCCGCGGCTTGGGAGCCCTCCGGCGACGACTTCCTGTCCCCGACCCTGATCGAGGCCGAGGCCATGCGGCGGCTGCTGCCGGCGCCCGAGTTCCAGACGTGGCTCGCCGATTTCCTGCCGGACGCCGCCAAGGGTCTGCCCGCCAGCCTGTTCACGCCGGCCACGGTGAGCGACCGAAGCGACGGCAAGATCGCCCATCTGGACGGCCTGAACCTCAGCCGCGCCTGGTGCTGGCGGTCGATCTCCGAAAGCCTCGATCCCGACGATCATCTGCGCGCCGTGGCGCACGACGCCGCCAACCGCCACCTGGCGGTCAGCCTGCCGCACGTGGCAGGGGACTATATGGGAGAGCACTGGCTGGCGAGCTTCGCCCTGCTGGCCCTGACCGCCTAGACCTGTTTGTGGATGCGGCTGAGCGCCGCCACCAGGGTTTTCAGTTCGGCGGCGGTGAAGCGGGCCTTGAAGCCGCGCTCATGCTCGTCGATCGTCCGCTTGGCGTCGGTCAGCATCGTCTCGCCGGCGTCGGTCAGGTAGAGTTCCTGCCGGCGTCGGTCCTCGGTGGAGCGGCGGCGAACGAGAAAGCCGCGCTGCTCGAGCCGGTCGATCATGGCCATCATGGTGGCACGGTCCGTGCCCAGGGTTGAGGCCAGATCCACCTGGCTGACGCCCTTGTTGGCGCCGATCAGCTGCAGGGTGGCGCATTGCTTCTGGGTCAGGTCCAGACCCGTCAGGGCGCTGGTGAAGTCCCGGTAGACGGCCACATGGGCCAGACGGAGATGGAAACCCAGCAGGTCCGGCAGGCCGTCCAGGTCGAGCTTGCCGTCATTGGCCAGGCCCGACTCGGCGGCGAGAAGGTCGATATCGCTCATGCCGCAACGATACCGGGCAAACGACGTAGGACAAACGATTGTTTGCAGTGCAGCGTCGCCAGGATGCAGGCGCCCAAATATGCCCCTCACGGCCTAAGTGATGTAGCCGACAGACAAAACGAGATCACGACAATGAACAGCATTGGGCGTACTGCTTAGCTGTTGGCCTACTTTCGCGGCCGAACGCAGAGAATCCTGGCGTCCGGGATCGGACCTGTCTCCGCCCATGCCGACCTCCCTTCAGGGAATCGAGGACGCTCAGACACTGGCCCAGGCCATTGTCGACACCATCCATGAGCCCCTGCTGGTGCTGGACGCGGGGTTCCACGTCCTGGCCGCGAGCCGGTCGTTCTACGCCACCTTCCAAGTCGATCCCGAGCGCACCATGGGCCGGCCGCTCTATTCCCTGGGCGACGGCCAATGGAACATCCCGGCTCTGCGGGTGCTGCTGGAGACCATCATTCCCGAGCGGACGTCGATGGACGGCTTCGAGGTGGAGCACGACTTCCCGGGGGTCGGCCCGCGCACCATGCTCCTCAACGCCCGCAAGGTGATCTACGAGCGCAGCACCAACACCACCAT
>JAYVDG010000024.1:0-2883 GCA_043749525.1 Phenylobacterium sp. | reverse complement strand
ACTGGGGTGCGGGCATCCCACGCCAGACGTTCGAGAAGGCCGTCGCCGGCAGCCTGACCCTCGGCACCTTTGCGGCGGACGGCCAGATGGCCGGCATTGCCCGGATGGTCACCGATCGCGCCACCTTCGGCTGGGTCTGCGACGTCTTCGTGGACGAAGGCCATCGCGGGCGGGCGTGGGCAAGGCGATGATGGGCTTTATCACCGGCCACCCGGACCTGCAGGGCTTCCGGCGCATGCACCTGGCCACCCGTGACGCCCACGGCCTCTACGCCCAGTACGGCTTTGGTCCGCTCACCGGCGCCGACCGCTGGATGGAGATCCGCAAGACCTACCTCTGAGGGATGACGGTCAGCTCTGGCCAGCGGCGGCGGGCGCCCTCGGCGGTGCGGGCGAAGCCGGAGACCCGCCGGTTGGGGTTCTCGCGATAGGTCATCGAGAACAGGTCATCCAGGCCGAAAGGGGCGACGATGGTCATCGACCCGTCAGCTTCCAGCCTGGCGGCCACGGCGTTCAAAGGGCTCGCGAACCGGGTCAGGGCCTGGGCGCTGCTGCTGAGCGGCGCATAGGGCTCGCCGAACTTGGCCTCGAACCACAGATGGACGCGGGCCTGGTTGCGGACCTCCACCATCTCGCGGACCGGCGGTTCGAAGGCCGCGGCGACCCGGCGGATCACCAGGTCCTCGGCTTCGTAGGAGGTGTCGGGATCGAAGTAGGCCAGGTCGTAGTCCTTGATCCCGTGGTCTGGGTCGCGGCCCGTCAGGCGGTTCAGGACTCGCTGGTAGATGGCCCCGGAGAAGATCAGCCAGTCGGGCAGGTCCAACGCCCGCGCGGTCTCCATCACCGCCATCAGACTAGGGGCGGCCCGCAGGATGGTCTCGAGCTCATCGCGATGCTTCATGCCTTGCCCCGCAAGGGCCAGGCGTGGTCGAGGGGGCCGTGGCCGGCGCCGAAGCCGGGGGCCTGGCGCATGGCCTCGTGGACATAGGCCCAGGCCCGGGCGACGGCTTCGGCCAAGGTCATCCCCTGGGCCAGGCCGGCCGCCACGGCCGAGGCCAGGGTGCAGCCGGTGCCGTGGGTGTGGCGGGTGTCGAGGCGCTCGCCTTCGAAGGTGGTCTCGCCCGACGGCGTCATCAGCACGTCGACGACGGTGGCGCCCTCGACGTGGCCGCCCTTCATCAGCACCGCCTGGGCGCCCAGGGCCAGCAGGCGTTCACCTGCCCGGCGCAGGTCGTCGGTGGTGCGGACGGCCACGCCGGTCAGGGCCTGAGCCTCCGGGGCGTTGGGGGTCAGGACGGTGGCCCGGGGGATCATCAGGGTTCGCACCGCGTCCACGGCGCCGGGGGCGAGCAGGCCCGCGCCGCCCTTGGCCACCATGACCGGGTCGATGACGACGGGAACCCTTACGGTGTCGAGGATCGCGGCGACGCGCTCGACCATCTCCACGTCCCCCAGCATGCCGGTCTTGAGGGCGTCGGCGCCGATGTCGTCGAGGACGGCGCGGGCCTGGGCCTCGACCACGGCGGGCGCGACGCCATGCACCCCGTGGACCCCCAGAGTGTTCTGGACGGTGATGGCGGTGATGGCGGTGGCGGCGTAGCCGCCGAGCGCTGTGACGGTCTTGATGTCGGCCTGGATCCCCGCCCCGCCGCCGGAGTCGGAGCCGGCGATGATCAGGACGCGTCCGCGGGAGAGAGCCATCCCGGGGAAATAGCGGATTCGGTGGTCTCTGTGGAGGGAAGACTCGGGGGTTTTCAGCTAGGCTCGGCCCAATGAGCAACGACATCAAGACCGACATCAAGACCGCCATCGTCACCGGCGCCGGCTCCGGGATCGGCCGCGCGAGCGCGCTAGCCCTTGTGGAGGCGCGGTTTCACGTTTTCCTGGCCGGGCGCCGACTTGACGCGCTGGAGGAGACGGCCCGGCGTACGAAGGCCGACATGTGCACCACCATGGCCACGGATGTCGCCGACGAGGCCTCGGTGCTGGCGCTGTTCGAGGCGGTGCGGGCGAAGTTCGGCCGGCTGGATCTGCTGTTCAACAACGCGGGAACGGGTGCGCCGCCCGTGCCGATGGAGGAGCTCTCCCTCGCCCACTGGAAGCGGGTGGTGGACATCAACCTGACCGGCGCCTTCCTCTGCACGCAAGGGGCCATCCGGCTGATGAAGGCCCAGGACCCTATGGGCGGACGGATCATCAACAACGGCTCGATCTCGGCACATAGTCCACGGCCCCGCTCGGTGGCCTATACGGCGACCAAGCACGCCATTACCGGGCTCACCAAGTCCACCGCGCTGGACGGGCGGCCCTTCGACATCGTCTGCGGCCAGATCGACATCGGCAACGCCGCCACCGAGATGACCGCCGCCATGGCCAAGGGCGTGCCCCAGGCCGACGGGACCCTCGCGCCCGAGCCGATGATGGACGTCAAGGCGGTGGCCGACGCCGTAGTGTTCATGGCCAGCCTGCCGCTGGAGGCCAACGTCCAGTTCATGACGGTGATGGCGACGAAGATGCCGTTCATCGGGCGGGGGTAAAAAACCCGCTCATCCCGGCGAAGGCCGGGACCCAGGTCGTAGGTCACGGCCTGAGCCAGGAGTCCTGAATTCGGTAGATGTATCTGCGTCCCGGCCTTCGCCGGGATGAGCGGTGTTTAGGTACGCCCTTCAACAGCTTCCCACACTCGCAGCGCCTGCACTGTTTCGGCCACATCGTGGACGCGCACCGCCGCGACGCCGGCTGAGGCTCCGGCGAGCGCGGCCGCGATGGAGCCGCCGAGGCGGTGGGCGGGGTGCTTGGCGGCGGGATCGAGTTTGCTGAGGAAGCTCTTGCGGCTGGCGCCCAGCAGGACGGGGAAGCCGAGAGCCACGATCTCATCAAGGTC
>JAYVDG010000023.1:0-2884 GCA_043749525.1 Phenylobacterium sp. | reverse complement strand
CGTTGGCGAGATCAGAGACCATCGCCGCTGCACTGTCCATCGTGAGAGAGACCCATGCCGGGGCGCATCATCCTGCTGACCGGGCCGCCGGGCGCCGGCAAGACCACGACGGCGCCCCTGCTCTGCGCCAATGCGCCGGGGCCGCTGGCCGTGCACCTGGAGACCGATGTCTTCTACCGCAGCATCAAGAAGGGTTGGCTGGCGCCCTGGACGCCGCAGTCCCACGGCCAGAACCAGGTGGTGGCCGCGGCCATGATGGCGACCGCCGTGACCTATGCCCAGGGCGACTATGAGGTGGTGGCCGACGGGATCATCACCGACTGGCTCCGCCAAGTGTTCGTCGACGGCGCGCGGGCGGCCGGCGTCGCCCTCGATTTCATCGTGCTGATCCCCGACCAGGCCATCGCCGCCGAGCGCGGCCGGACGCGGAGCGCCGACCCCCTGCCCGACTACAGCCCGTACGAGACGCTCTACGGCCAGTTCGCCGCGGAGGACCCGGCCCACACCGTGGACACTGGCGAGGTGGCGCCCGCCGACTTGGCCACGATGCTGCGGGCGGGGATCGAGGCGGGGCGGTTCGCGCTCGACTAACACCAAAGCCCCGCTTTGCGCGGAGGAGCTCCAGGCGGCGGCCTCGTCGATCCAAAGTGATCGGAACAACCACTCCGCTCCAGGGTTGATTCAGCAACCCCAACCCAACCAGGAGCCTTCCATGAGCACCGACCTGCGCACCGACGCCGAACGCCGGCTGTGGGACGAGATCGAGAAGCACAACACCGGCATGCTGGGGATCACCGGTAGCGGACATCACCACACCCAGCCGATGACCGCCTTCGCCGAGCCCAAGACCAACCAGATCTGGTTCTTCACCCGCACCGACACCGACCTGGCCCGCGAGATCGCCGAGGGCAAGAGCGCGATGTTCGTCCACCAGCAGAGGGACTTCCAGGCCTGTATCGGCGGCCATCTGACCCTGCAGCACGACACCGCCCGCATCGACAAGTACTGGAACGCCGTCGTCGCCGCCTGGTATCCGGGGGGCAAGGCCGACCCGAAACTCACCATGCTGTGCCTGGACTGCGACGACGCCCAGGTGTGGATCAGCCAGGGCGGCCCGGTGAAATTCTTCTGGGAGGTCGCCAAGGCCAACGCCACCCACACGACCCCTGACGTGGGCGGCAGCGCCAGCGTCAACTTCCACTAATCCGCCGTGAGCTGAAAGATTTCGCCCCGCCGTGATCCGCGGCGGGGCGTCCTATTTCGTCGCCCCGGAAGGGCATTTCCCAAGTTGGGGAGGGCGCGTGAAAGCAAGATCACAGCAGCCTGGGTCAGGTTCATTAAGCAGAGCAAGAAACAAGTTCTCACCGACCTCTATCTTCGGCGTTAATATTTATCCAGGTCGAGCCGCCCTTCACTCGCCATCTCTACGCAGGTTTTACTAACTGCGTTTCAGTTTTGTGTCGAGTTCTCGACAGTCGCACCCGCGAGGCCTCGATAACTTGCAACCTTCGCTGTCCGGCGACGTTTCGATTCCCCATGCAAAGGCTTCTCGTCTCCTTGCAAAATCGTCTGCTCGCCGCCCTGCCGCCGGCCGACTACGGGCTTGTGGGTCCCTACCTGACCCACATCGACCTGGATCGCGGACGCTTGCTCTATGACCCGGGCGACCCCATCGACACGGTCTATTTCCCCCATGACGGGGTCATCTCGCTGATGACCCTGATGCAGAACGGCGCGGCCATCGAGAGCGCGACCATCGGCCGCGAGGGGGCGCTGGGCCTGATGGCGGCGGTGTCGCCCCGCCAGTCGCTGTCGCGGGCCATCGTCCAGACTCCGTGCCGGGCGGCGCGGATCAGCGCGGCGCAGTTGCACGAGGCCTGGGAGAAGAGCCCGGCCATCCGCCACCTGATCGACCACCACACTGAGGCGCTGTTTGGCCATGCGGCGCAGTCGGTGGCCTGCAACGCCCTACACTCGGTGGAGGCGCGGTTCTGCCGCTGGCTGCTGACCTGCCACGACCGGATCTCCACCAACACCGTGGCCCTGACCCAGGAGTTCCTGGCCGACATGCTGGGCGTCCAGCGGACCACGGTGACGGCGGTGGCGCGCGCCCTGCAGGAGCGCGGGTATATCCGCTATCGGCGGGGGATCGTGGACATCATCGACCGCCCCGGCCTCGAGGCCATGACCTGCGAATGCTACGCGGTCGTCAAGCGTACCTATCAGCGCCTGCTGCCGGCCACCGACGTCTAGCGACCTATTTCCTGCCCCGTTTACAGGGAAGAGGGATTCTAGAGCGAGAAGACCAGCCTGGCTGTGCAGCTGGGAAGGGAGGTCAGGGTGAACTCGCCGCGCACCTGGGCCGCCAGGCTGCGTACGAACCACAGGCCGAACCGCTCGCGGGCCCTTTCCGGATCAAAGCCCTGGCCGTCGTCGGTGACGGTGAGGTCGTGGCGGCCGTCGGCGCCTTGGGTCAGGCTGATCTCCACCATGCCCGGCCGGTCGTCAGGATAGCCGTGGGCCAGGGCGTTGCCCACCAGCTCCTGGGCGATGAGGGCCAGGGTCGAGGCCGCGGTGTCGGGCGCCAGGACAGGGATGGCCACGACCCGGACCTCGGCCTTGCGCGCCGCGTGTCGACGGCGCCAGACCGGCGCCATCTCAGCGATATAGGCGGTGAAGTCGACGCCCTGCGCGGTGCGGTGGCGCTCCAGGGCTCCCAAGGAGCCGATGGCGTCGGCCATCCACAGCAGCTGGCGGCGGGCCTCAGGATCGCCGGCCCGCTGGCTGCGCATGCGGCCAAGCGCCGAGATCAGCTGGAAGGTGTTGGCCATCCGGTGCCGCATCTCGGAGGCGGCGCGTGCTTCAGTGCTGTCGTCGCTCATGC
>JAYVDG010000022.1:0-19537 GCA_043749525.1 Phenylobacterium sp. | reverse complement strand
CTCTCCGTCGCCCCACCCATGCGTGGGATCACGCTTCGGTTCATAGCGGGCCTCGCCGCCGACGCGAAGCGGTTGACAGCGAAAGAGGTTGGCGGTCCAAGCGGGCCCATGAGCGACGTCGGCCACGCCACCCTCGCCACCCCCACCGACGGCGGGACCTGGAGGTCGCCGGCCGACCGTCCGCTGCGCCTGGATTCCGGGGCGGTCCTGGCCCCCCTGGAGATGGCCTACCGCACCTACGGGACGCTGAACGCCGACAAGTCCAACGCGGTCCTGATCTGCCATGCGCTGACCGGCGACCAGTATGTGGCCTCGACACACCCCGTCACGGGCAAGCCAGGCTGGTGGACCACGGTGGTGGGCGAGGGTCTGCCGCTCGACCCCGAGCGCTACTTCATCATCTGCCCCAATGTCATCGGCGGCTGCATGGGCTCCACCGGTCCCGCCTCCCCCGACCCCACCACCGGCAAGCCCTATGGCCTGGCCTTTCCGATGATCACCATCGCCGACATGGTCCGCGCCCAGGCCATGCTGGTGGCCTCCTTCGGGATCGAGACCCTGTTTTCCGTGGTCGGCACCTCCATGGGCGGGATGCAGGTCCTGCAGTGGGCGGCCGACTACCCGGAGCGGCTGTTCTCGGCCATCGTCGTGGCCGCCGCCGCCCGCCACTCGGCCCAGAACATCGCCTTCCACGAGGTAGGCCGCCAGGCGATCATGGCCGACCCCGACTGGCGTGGCGGCGCCTACGAGCTCGAGGGCGTGCGCCCGGAAAAGGGTCTGGCCGTGGCCCGCATGGCCGCCCACATCACCTATCTGTCGGAGACCGCCCTGCAGCGGAAATTCGGCCGCGAGCTGCAGCGCGACGGCCTGTCCTGGGGCTTCGACGCCGACTTCCAGGTGGAGAGCTATCTGCGCCACCAGGGCGCCAGCTTCGTCGACCGCTTCGACGCCAACTCCTACCTCTACATCACCAGGGCGCTGGACTATTTCGACCTGGCCGCCAGCCATGGCGGGGTGCTGGCCAACGCCTTCCTGCGGGCCCGAAACGTGCGGTTCTGCGTGCTGTCCTTCTCGTCGGACTGGCTCTACGCCACGGCCGAAAGCCGCGACATCGTGCGGGCTTTGAACGCCGCCGGCTGCCGCGCCAGCTTCGCCGAGATCACCACCGACAAGGGCCACGACGCCATCTTCCTCGAGGAACCGAACCTGGACTCAGCCCTGCGCGGCTTCCTGGCCTCGGCCGCCGAAAAGCGGGGACTTTCCTAGTGGGGACTTTGGCGTGAAGACCACCCGCGAGGACTTCAAGGAAATCCTGCGCCTGGTCCGTCCTGGCGCGCGCGTGCTCGACGTCGGCTGCGGCGAGGGCGAGCTGCTGGAGTTGCTGACCCGGGAAAAGGGCGTCGACGGCCAGGGGCTGGAGATCTCCAGCGCCGGCGTTTCGGCCTGCCTGGCCCGCGGCCTGGCGGTGGTGCAGGGCGACGGCGACCGCGACCTGGATCACTTCCCGACCCAGGCCTTCGATTACGCCATCCTGTCGAAGACCCTGCAGCAGATGCGCGAGCCCCGGCACGTGCTCAACGAGCTGCTGCGCATCGCCGACCGGGCGGTGGTGTCGCTACCCAATTTCGGCCAATGGCGGGTGCGCTGGTCGCTGATGGTCCAGGGCCGCATGCCCGAGACCAAGGCCCTGCCCGAGCCCTGGTGGTCGACGCCGAACATCCACCTCTGCACCCTGCACGACTTCACCGCGCTCTGTGACGACCTGGACCTGCGGATCGAGGCCTGCTCGGCGCTGAACGCCGGCAAGCCCGCGCGGCCCATCGACCCGACCCGGGCGCTGGAGAACTGGCGCTCGGAGACCGCGCTCTTCCTGCTGAGCCGCAAGGGCGCCGCGCCGGCGGGGAACGGCGAACTCTTCCCCAAATAATTCTCCCCTGCTCGCCCTGGCGTGAGCGAGGGCCCGGATCATCGGCTGGGGGGCGCCGGATCCCGGAAATCCGGGATGAGGGTCCGGGGGGAAACTCAAAACGTTAAGACAGCCACCTCGGCTGGGGTCGCCCGGCGGCGGCCATCAGGCTGATCAGCGCCATGCCGCCCTCGAACAGGCAGAGCACGGCGACGATGACCACCGGCGTCTCGCCGATCGCCAGGGGATCCCTGACCACCAGCACCACCGCGGCCACCAGGCACAGGACCGACCCCACGAAGGCGACCTTCGACCGCCAAAGGGGCGGCTTTCCAGCGGTATGTCTGGCGATGCAAACCAGGACGGCGGCCAAAGCCAGCAGTCCCCCAGCCAAGTGGGTCATGTAAGCGCCCCTTAGAACACCATGCGTGCGACGATACGGGCGTCGTAGGCCTCGTAGTCATCGCGAATTTCCCCGCCGCCTTCCAGAGCGAAGTCGACATATTCACTCTGCCCGCGAAGGGCCAGACGTACAACCACCCCACCGCCCGAGAGTTCCGGGGAGGCGATGGTGAAGGCCGAGCCACCGCTGACGAAGTGGGCCGTCGTGGCGTCCGCGCCATCGCCGGACACCTGGCGCCAGCCCGAGGTCAGTTCGGGACCCCAGCGGAAATCGCCATTCAGGCCAAACTTGGCCCCGACGCTGACGCCCGCGAAGGCGGCGATCTGGCTGGAGGAGCGTTTGTCGACGGCCAGGTTCATGGCGTCGCCGCCGCCGGTCTCGGTGCGGTCGCCCTCCTTCAGGAGGAAGTAGTCCAGGGTGGCCTGGGGCTTGGCGTAGAAGGTGTTCCCCTCCAGGTTCCAGTTCACGTGGGCGTGGGCCGCCACCGTCGCGCCCTTCCAGTCCGACGACGCCGTGCGGGTGAAGCCTGAGTCGCTGAGCACCCGGTCGCTCTTCATTGAGGCGTAGCCGCCGGTGACGCCTGCGCCCACGGTCAGGTCGCCCAGGCTCTCGCGCCAGTAGACGCCCGCCGACAGCACGGCGCCGGTCAGGGATTCCGACCCCACCGCGCCGGCCTCGTCGACATCGGCGTTGATGAAGTTGGTCTGCAGGCCGATCGTGCCGAAGGCGGTGTCGGGAACCTCGATCCCCGCGGCGATGCCGAAGCCGCCGGCGTCATAGGCCGTGGAGCGATCGACGTCGCGCTTGACCATCACTGCGATCTCCTGGGTCCAGGCGCGCAAGCCGCCGGTGTCCACCATGGAGGCGTCGGAGTCCGGCCCGCGGCTGGCGGCGTCGGACGCGGCGGCCAGCGTGTGGAACAGGCCGCCGGAATGGTCGGGCAGGAACTGGTCGTACAGCTTCTGGAAGCCGGCCTCGGTGGTCTTGGAGAGCAGGGCGGCGCGGACGCTCGTATCCTTGTCGAAGGCGGCGAACACCGCGTCATAGGCCGAGGCTTCCGAAGCCGTCATGTTGGCCTCGGCGGCCGTGCGGCGGCGCACCTCGGCCACCAGGCTGGTGGTGGGCGTGTCGACCCGCAGGGTGGTCTTGTAGAGGAACGGCGTGTCGCCCAGCAGACTCTGGTCCAGGACCCCGGTGGTCAGCAAGCCCGCCTTGATCAGGGTGAAGCTGGCCGGCGCCTCAAGCTTGGAGGCGAAAGCCAGACCGATCTTTGAACCGGTGGCCAGGGTCGCGGCCCCGGCGACGTTGAACTGGGTGGACTTGGCGTTCTTCGGATCGGCAGTGAAGACCAGCTCGCCGGTGGCGCCGACGTTCAGGCTGGTGAGATTGACGGTGGCGGTGCTGGTGTCGGTCAGCCGACCCTTGACGATGTCGATGGTGAGGCCGCCGCCGGCGTCGGTGAGCGCGCCTGTCAGCTTGGCCCCGCCGTCGATCTTCAGGCTGTCGGCGCCGGACCCGAAGGCCACGGCCCCGTTCAGCACGCCCGCCAGCAGCTCCAGACGCGCCGCGCCCGAACCGAACAGCACGTCGCCGGTGATGGTGGGCGTGATGTTGGTGTCGCTGTTGGCGTACTGGCGCAGCAGCACGCCGGCCGTATTGGCCCGCAGGTCCAAGGCGATGGACCGGCCGGTCACCGGGATGGTCGCATCCGTGGCCGTCACCGTGGCGACGATGGAGTAGATGTTCTCGATGGTCCGCAGCGAGCCCGACGCGTCCAGCACCGCCGTGGCCGAGGCCTTGGAGCCGTTGACGATGGCGCTGATGGAACCGCTGTTGGCCAGATAGGGCAGCGAGGCGCCGGCGTCGATGCGTATCGCCTGAATGTCGTTGGCGTCGGCCGCCACGGTGTTGGCCTTGATCAGCCCGGCATTGGTCAGGTTTGCGCTGGTGGCGCCCGCCCCCATCCAGAAGGCCGCGGCGCTGGCCTTGACCCCGGTGGCCAGGATCGAGCCGGAGTTCCAGATGCCGCCGTCCACGGTCACCGTGCGGCCGAGGCCGCCGAACTTCAGGCCGACGGCGTTTATACCGTCATAGATGCCCGAGCCCTGGACCGTGCCCTTGTTCATGAAGCCGTAGACGTCGGCGCCGGTTCCCAGCACGTCAAGACGGACATTGCGGGTCGCCGAGCCGATCACCACGCTGGGCGCCGAGCCGTAGGAACTGGCCGAACCGGAGGCCCCGATCAGCATCCCGCGGAACAGGTCGCCACCCACGCGGACCGCCGGCCCGCCGATCAGCAGGTCGTCGGCGTCCAGCTTGGCCACCGCCGCCTCGGCGCCCCGCGTCGTCGAGCGGAAGCCCGAGGCGCCGATGGCGGAATTGATGGAGAGCTTGCCGCCGACATTGTCGTCCAGGGCCACACCCACGGAGTCCTTGCCCTGGGCGGTGACAGCTCCGGTCACCACCACGTCGCCGCCGACCGTCCCCAGGGCGTGCAGCCCATAGGACCGGTCGCCGACCACCGAGATGATCCCTGCGGTCTGCAGGGATCCGTCGATGGCGCTCTCCAGCGAGACGCCGGCTGAATCGTTGCCCTCCACGGTAATCGAGCCCGCGGTCTGGGTGATCGAACCGTGGAAGGTGGCAGGCCCGGTGACGCGCACGCCCACCCGGTTGGTCCCCACCGCGAACTGTCCGTCCAGATCGCCGTCAGAGTCGGTGTCCTTGAGCTCGGTGGTCTCATCCACGACGATCGACCCCGACAGCTTCACCTCCCCGGTATTGCCGCCGACCACCGCGATGCCGGTGGCGTTATTGGCGTCGGAGATGGCGATCGCGCCCTCAAGGGTGACGCTGTTGTTGCTGTTGAGGGTCAAGGCCGTACCGCCCGTCGGCTTGATGGAGCCCGCCGTGGTCACCCGGACATCGTCCCGGGCGCCGCTGGCCGCCGCGGCCGTGGCGGCCGGCGTTGTCACCGCCGTGGCGATCGCCGTCTCGGCCCAGGCGGGCGCGGCGGCCATCAGGCACAGGGGAGAGTCCGCGGCGAGCAGAAGGTGGCGAGGCGACATGAGATATCCGGAAAGGTGAGGACGGGGAGGAGCGGCGACGTCTATGTTCGGTGACGAGCTATTATACGTCGTGTATAAATACGTTGAGTAAGAACTGTATATCGGGCCGATTGCGTGCGCAAGATGGCGTAACCCAGGAGTGAGACCCCCATGCCGAGACCTGCTGTTGATCCGGAGCGCGCCGCGGCCACGAAGAGCCTGCGCCAAGAAGCCGGACGCTGGCTCAAGGCCGGGCGAGAGGCCGCGGGCCTCACCCAGGCCGAACTGGCCGAGCGGGTGGGCATGCGTTATTACACTTTCGTCTCGCAGGTGGAGAGCGGCCTCGGTCGGGTTCCGATCGAGATGCAGGGGGCCTGGGCTCTTGCGGTCGGCCTTGATCCCGCCCATTTCGCCCGCACCTTGCTCGCCTATTACGAGCCTGAGCTGAACCGGCTGCTGTTCGGGGACGCCGCCCAGATTCTCCCCGACGCCCAGCGCGCCTTCGGGACCCGAAGGACCGCCCGCCCGCGATGAGCAACATCGTCCCGTTCACACCCCGCGCCGACACCGGCGGCTGGTCCGCCGGTGAGCGCGCCCGGCTGTCGGAACTGGCCGACCGGCTGGCGGCGGACGGCATCCATGTGCGCGTGGTCTACGGCGCCACCGACTCTGGCGACCCCTGGTGCGTGATCACCGACGAGAACGACGAGGTGCTGGTCCACGTCGCCCGCGTCGACGGCCAGTTCGTCATCCATGACGCCGCCGCAGATGTGGTGGAACAGGACGACACCCTCTGGACCGCCGTCGACCGCCTGCTGGGCGCCGACTGGCGCGACGGCCAGGCCGAGGTGGTGGTGCCGATGGCCGCCCGCCAGGCCCAGACCTTCCTGGCCCTCGTGGTGGCCGCCGCCTTCTTCGACATGACCGCCCAGGCGCACGATGCGCCGGACGTGACCCCCCACGACATCCCGGCTGAGGGGCTGGCCGCCTTCGTGGCCGCCGTCACCCTGGCCGCGCCCGCCGCCTCGGCCGAGGAGCACCAGCGCTTCGAACGCCTGGCCGCCCCCGCCGACGAGACCGCGTCAGGCGACGCCACCACCACCACCGCCGAAGAGGCACCCAAGGCGGAGGCCGCGCAGGACGAGATCAAGCCGGCGGACGGAACCATGGCCGGCTCGGACGACACCCAACCCACCGCCAAGTCCGATGAGCCGACCCTCGTGGCCCAGGCCGCCGGCCAGACCCACCTCCAGGGCGGCGACGGCCGCGACGAACGGGTGGGCGGGGCCGGGAATGACAGCCTGAACGGCGGCGGCGGAGCCGATCACCTGGTGGGCGGCGCCGGCGACGACACGCTCTCCGGCGGCGGCGCCGGCGCCACCGAGGTCGACGTCCTGGAGGGCGGTGACGGAAACGACCAGATCCAGATGGCCGCCCACGTGGTGGCCATCGGCGGGGCCGGCGATGACACCTTCGTCCTCGAACTCCCCAAGGACGCCAAGGCCGATCCGACACCGCCGCCGCAGCATCAGTTCGGGGTGATCCTCGACTTCACCGCCGGCGACCACCTGGCCGGCGTGGGTGGACACGCGGTCAATGTGATCAGCGCCACCGTCCAGAACGACGTGCTGGCTGGCCTGCGCGGCTTCACCTTCACCGGCCACCCGCCGCCGCCTGAACCCGTACCCGGCTACCGGGTCGAGGTCGATGTCGACGGCGACAACAAGGTCGACGGCGTCCTGTTCGTGGCCGGAACCGGCGTGGCGGCCCTGCTCAGCCACCTCGGCGACAAGCCCCCGTACCCGGACCCCACCGGGCATATGGATGCGGGCGTCACGACCCACCTGGCGCCCCCCGGCGATTTCCTGGGTTAGGGCCTACCCCATAAAATCGTCATCCCCGGGCTTGTCCCGGGGATCCATGATCTCCGTGGTCCAGCAGGAGTCCGTGGCGACGCCGTGCGATCTGCGGACGGGCGGAGATCCTGGGTGGCCGGGACAGGCCCGGCCATGACGATCATGAGGTTGGAGATCCCACCATCGCCCGGGCCACCGCCTCGGCGATCTTGATGCCGTCGATGGCGGCCGAGAGGATGCCGCCGGCATAGCCCGCGCCTTCGCCGGCCGGGAACAGGCCTGCCAGGTTCAGGCTCTGGAAGTCCGCGCCACGGGTGATGCGGATCGGCGAAGAGGTCCGCGTCTCCACCCCGGTCAGCAGGGCGTCGGGATCGTCGTAGCGCGGGATCTTGCGGCCGAAGACCGGCAGGGCCTCGCGCATCGCCGCGGTCACGTAGTCGGGCATCAGGGCCGCCAGGTCCGTGGGCCTCACGCCCGGCTTATAGCTGGGCTCGACGCTGCCGAGGTCGCTCGACGCCCGCCCCGCGAGGAAGTCCCCCACCCGTTGGCCCGGCGCGAAATAGCCGCCGCCGCCGGCCACGAAGGCCGCACTCTCAAGAGCGCCCTGCAGGGCGATGCCCGCCAGGGGATGGTCGTCGCCATAGTCGGCGGGATCGATCCCCACCACGAAGCCGGAATTGGCGTTCCGCTCGTTGCGCGAATACTGGCTCATGCCATTCGTCACGACGCGGTCCGGCTCTGAGGTCGCCGCCACCACCGTCCCGCCCGGGCACATGCAGAAGCTGTAGACCGTCCGCCCGTTCGTGCAGTGGTGCGACAGCGAATAGGAGGCCGCGCCCAGGTCCGGATGCCCCGCGCAGGGCCCGAACAGCGCCTTGTCGATCCACGACTGCGGATGCTCGATGCGGAAGCCGATAGAGAACGGCTTGGCCTCGATATGGACCCCCCGGTCGTGCAGCATCGCGAAGGTGTCGCGCGACGAATGGCCCACCGCCAGCACCACGTGGTCGGCCGCAATCAATTCACCGCCCTTCAGATGCAGGCCCCGCAGCCGCCGCCCGCCGCCGGGGGCCGGTTCGATCTCCACGTCGGTCACCTGGTGGCCGAAGCGGTACTCCCCGCCCAGGGCCTCGATCTTGGCGCGCATCGCCTCCACCATGGTCACCAGGCGGAAGGTGCCGATGTGCGGGTGCGCCTCGGTGAGGATCTCGGCCGGCGCCCCGGCTTCCACGAACTCGGTCAGCACCTTTCGGCCCAGGAAGCGCGGGTCCTTCACCTGGCTGTAGAGCTTGCCGTCGGAGAAGGTCCCGGCCCCGCCCTCGCCGAACTGGACATTGGACTCCGGGTCCAGCTCGCCGCGCCGCCACAGGTCCCAGGTGTCTTTCGTCCGCTCACGGACGGCCTTGCCGCGATCCAGGATAATGGGGCGGAAGCCCATCTCCGCCAGGATCAGCCCGGCGAACAGGCCGCAGGGCCCTGCCCCGATCACCACCGGACGCGGGCCGCCGCTGGCAGGCGCCTGGGCCACCGGCCTGTAGGACGTGTCGGGCGTCGGCCGCAGGTGCGGGTCGCCAACGAACCGCGCAACCACCGCCACCTCGTCGGCGAGTTCGACGTCGACGATATAGACCTTGAGGATCGCCGCCTTCTTGCGCGCGTCGTGGGCCCGCTTCCAGATCGACCAGGCCAGGATATCGCCCTGCGCGACGCCCAGCCGCGCGGCGATCGCCGCCGGCAGGGCGTCGGCCGCATGGTCGAGGGGCAGCTTGAGTTCCGAAATCCGCAGCATGGTGGTTCTCTAGCCGCTCCCGGCGCCGCGCGCACCTGTACGGCGCCGGACCGTGCGCGGCCGGAAGTGGTTTTTGTCCGCCCCTCGCCAGTGTTATCTCCCTGCCCAGGTGCACGCTGATCGGCCAAGCCGCCAGATCGCCTTGGGAAACGGGACGCCGCCGCCATGACCGCCAACCGCCGCATAGTCCTGACCAGCGACCATACCGCCATTCCGCTGCGACAGACGATCGCCACCCACATCGCGGCGCTGGGCTGGGTGGTGGTGGACATCGGACCGACGACGCCCGAGAGCACCCCCTATCCTGAGCAGGGGCACGCCGCCGCGCGGCTTGTCGCCTCCGGGGATTGCCGGTTCGGCGTCATCCTGTGCGGCACCGGCCAGGGCATCATGATGGCGGCCAACAAGGTCAAGGGCGTCCGTTGCGGCGTCTGCGCCGACACCTTCTCGGCCCGCATGATCCGCCAGCACAACGACGCCAACATGCTGTCGATGGGCGCGCGCGTGGTAGGCGAGGGCCTGGCGCTCGATATCGTGGACGCGTTCCTGAGCGCCCAGTTCGACGGCGGCCGCCATGCGCCGCGGGTGGCGATGATCGCGGCGCTGGAGGGGTAGTCACGGCCACGTCCGGCCGGGCCAGGAGACCGTCATTCCAAGACCGTCGCGACGGCGCTACGGTGCCCGACAAGTCGGAGCAACCGACCACGAGGCGCAGGGAGACAGACATGATCCAGGGACCCGTCACGGGCGGCCAACACGGCTGGGCCTTCAACCGCCCGCTCATCGACCTGGCCGACAAGGGCTTCGTCGAGAAAGAGTTCTTCCTGACCGGCGAGGCCACCACCTACACGCCCGCCCCCGGCGCCGAGCTCGGCCGCGACGGCAAGTGGCGGATCGAGCCCAAGGGCAAGGTCGCCTTCAAGACCCGCTTCCTGGTCTATCGCCCCGCCGACCCCGCCAAGTTCAACGGCACGGTGGTGGTTTGCTGGAACAATGTCACCGCCGGCTACGAGCTATTCTTCGGCGAAGGCCCCGAGGTGCTGGAGGAAGGCTACGCCTATGTCTGCGCCACCGTGCAGAAGGTGGGGGTCCACGGCTTCGAGGAGAACCCGCAAGGCCTGGCGGCCTGGGACGCGCAGCGCTACGGCGACCTGGCCATCCCCACCGACGACGCCTCGTATGACATCTTCTCCCAGGTGGCCCGCGCCGTGGGGCCGGACCGCGACACCTCGGTCGACCCGATGGGCGGACTGACGGTGACCAAGGTCATCGGCCTGGGCGCCTCCCAGTCGGCGGGTCGCCTGTCGACCTATATCAACGCCGTCCATCCCCTGCCGCGCGAACAGGGCGGCCACGCCTTCGACGGCTACATGCTGCAGATCTATTTCGGCGCCGGCACGGGTATCGAGGCCAGCGACCGCCTGGGCAATCCCGCCACCGCCACCACGCGCCCGATGCTGCGCGGCGCCAACCTCATCCGCGACGACCTCGACGTGCCGGTGATGATCGTCAACACCGAGTTGGAGGCCATCGCCTGCTTCAAGGTCCGCCAGCCGGACACCGATCGCTTCCGCACCTGGGAGGCCGCCGGCCTGACCCACGTCTCCTACCAGGCCCAGCTGACCCGCAACCAAAAGTACCAGCGCGACTTCGGCGCGACGCCGGCCGCCCCGTCGGAGCAGATGAACCGCATCTACCTGCAGCCCTTCTACGACGCCGCCTTGCACCACATGACCCACTGGGTGAACGGCGGCGCCCCGCCCCCCAACCAGCCGCTGATCGACTTCACAGACACAGGCGAGGTGGTCCGCGACCCCCACGGCATCGCCACCGGCGGCGCCCGCCTGCCCCAGACCGACGCCCCCGTCGCCATGAACAGCTCAACCCCGGTCACCGACGACTTCTCAGGCCGCCTGCGCGGCTCCAACCAGCCCTTCACCAACCCCCAGCTCGACGCCCTCTACACCGATGAAGCCGACTACCTCGCCCGCTTCCGCCAGGCCGCCGAGGCCTCGGTCGCCGCCGGCGTGCTGATGCCCCGCGACGTCGAGCCCGCAGTCGCGGAGGCGGCCCTGGAGTACCGCCGAGCGCGGGAGATCACGGCGCGCGAGATGGCTTAATACGAGGACAGGAGCACTATTCCCCAAATAGCCGACAATACGGGGACAGGCGCACCCGCCCCGGACGACATTGTCGGGATGGCCCTTCGCCCCGGCGCCACGCTCCAGTCCGACGGGACGATGGCGCGCCTGTCCCCAACGTTCCTAGCCCGGATAGGGTTTCGCCTTGAGCAGTCCCGCCAGGTGGGCAGCGTTGCCGGCCACCATCCTGGCGGTCTGAGCGACCTTCTTGGGGGTGGTCTTCAGGTCCTTGAAGTCCACCGAACCCATGGCCTCGCCGACCCAGTAGCAGGCCGCCACCGCCGGCAGGGTCCAGCCGGTGTCGTTCAGGCTCTGGGCGATCTCGGCGAAGCTGTGGTGCGCCCCGTCCTCATTGCCGACAATGGCCACCACCGCGACCTTGGAATAGGAGGGCATCCGCCCCTGCTTGTCGGTCTCGTCGAAGAAGGCGTCCATCCGCTCCAGGACCCGCTTGGCGACGCTGGACGGCTGCCCCATCCAGATCGGCGTGCCAAAGATCAGGATGTCAGCGGCGAGGATCTTCGTCCGCACGCCCGGCCATTCATCCCCGTCGCCCTCGTCCGAACTGACCCCGGGCGCGATGTTCAGCGCCGCGATCCGGATCGGATCGGCGACCTCGACGTCACAGGCTCGAAACTCCTTCGCCAGCAAGGCGATCATGGCGTCGGTCGAGCTCGGCTTGGCGGCGTCCCCCTTGAGCGTGCAATTGATCGGCTGGGCGCGGAGCTTCATGGGTCACCTCACTGGTGAACCCACAAGCGCTGGCGCGACGGGATGTTCCCGGTGCACCGGGGCGGTCTGAGGTCTTGCAGGCTCAAAGTCGCGTTTGGTTTCGGTGACAGTGCATTCAATTGCATGGCGCACCGCGAGCGGTCCGCCGCCGATTTTCCATCCAAGTTCACGGTCTGGAATCTGCCCCCGCGTTCGGCGTCTCTGCGATGCCTGGTAGCCCTGGACGAGCCGCCACAACTGTGGGACGCGGGTTGCATAAACAACCTTGGCTTTGAAATGGGAATTGCGATGCAGGCTCGGCGCTGGTGTTTGGGCGTGGCGGTTCTTGCGCTTGTCGGTTGCGCCTCGGCGCCGGTGTTGGAAGACGCGATGGCGCCGGGGCCGTACGGCGCGGTCGCAGCCCTCCAATTCAACAAGGGCTACACCTCGCGCCCCATGGTCACCGGAACGCAAAGCTACTTCGTGTCCACGACGCCGCGGTGTGAAGATTTGAAGGTCGCCGCCAGCCTGCTCTGGACCTCGGCTGACGGCCCGGTGCGCCAGGTGGGGGCGAACCAGCCCATCACCATCATGGCGGCCACGCTGTACTACGTGAACTCGGGCTATATGCAGCTGAGCCATCCCAGCTGCCAGCGGCGGGCGACCTTCACACCCTTGGCCGGCCGCCAATACACCGTCGTCTCCCGCGCGCCGATGGGCGAGGAGTGCGATCTCGAAGTGGTGGATCAATCAACCAACAGGCCGCCCGCGGACTTGGCGGTTGAGGATGGAGCGACCTGTCTGCGGGTATATCAACGGGAACTTGAGTTGCGAAAAGCGCGGTAGGGGGAGGGTCATCTCATGTGGAAAGCCCGCATCCTCTTGGCGCTGGGTTTCGCGCTGACCTGCAGCGCAGCTCAAGCCCAGCGGGTCGGCCAGCGTCTCGTCATCCAGCCGCCGATCAAGCCCATCTACGGCGTGCAGGTCGCACGTCCTGACGAGCCGCTCCTGGTTCAAACAGCCCGGTCAGAGCAGAATGCCAGGCTGCTGGCGCCGGTTCGGACGACGATCCGGCGCGCCATGAGCGCCAATCAGGTCGATATCGCGGAGGGGTCCATCTTGCACGGCGCCTCGATTGACGGCGCGATCTTCTGCTCGCCGCTCAAGGGGAACGTCGGAGCTTGCCTGGAGGACACCGACAACGACGGGCGTTTCGACGTCGTCTACGACGCCGCGATGGACGTCCTCTATTGGAATTACCTGGCGTTCCACACCGATGGAAATGTGTCGCCGGCTGTGTTCAGCCGGCCCCAACGACTGGCTTCGCCGGTTCCCTACGTCCTGGCCGACCCGGGGCAGGCGCTGACCGCCCCCGTCGAAGTCTTCCTCTGGTCCAACCATAGATCCGGAGCGTCCGGGCGTTCGACGAAGGCGGAGCTTCAAGTCTATCTCGGAACACCCAGGATGCGCGCGATGCGCGCGAATTCCGGCCCGTTCAAAATTGAGCCCGTGGCCGGAGGCCACGCGTCGGTTCTCGGCGCCGAGATCGACATCCTCGGCTTCGACGCCGGCGGCGCCGTCCAGTACAGGGTCCGACAACCCATTCCCCCCGGACCGGATCAGCTCTCGGTCGCTCCGTTCTAAGCGCCGCGTCGCGAGCCGTTCTCCGAGTTTCGATTTAATGGCCTGTCACCGAATTGGCGGAGGGGGGGCTTCCTGGAATCGCGAATGACGGCTGACCGGCTGGCCATGCCCAAGCTTGCATCCAGGACGGGCTGACTTTCGCAAACACAGCCTGGGCAGAGTCGCCAAACCTATTGTGTTCTGTTTTTGTTCTCTGAAACGAAACCCTTGGAACGCAGCCCCGCGTAGAATTGCCGGCCAGTCATGCTTGAAACCGATGCCCTTCGCCAAACGATCGCGCGTCGCGGGGGACCTCGCTGATGGTCGCGCGCACCTATTACGGCCTGGGGCCGAAAGCGGCGGTGATCGCGAGGTTCAACAGTCTCTCGCCCTACGTCCTTGAAATCTGGAGCCTCCAGGGCGAGTGCATCCCCTTCAGTCCGGACGACATGGCCATGGGCGTCGCCTTCGATGGTCTGGAGACCGCCGCCTTCCACTTCACCCGCCGCCCCCACTTCTACTTCGAACTCGACCGGCCCGCCCCGCGCGAGGGCAATGGCCGCCTCCAGGACCGCCAGGAAGCCATCGCGGCCTTTCAGGCCCTCGCGCCCTACGCCGTGGCCCTGCGCCTGATGCAGGGCGGATGCCGGCCGTTCGGGGAGGACTACAAGGCCATCGCCATCGCCCAGGAGCGCCTCGATACGGCGGCCTTCCACTTCACCCGTATCGCGCACTTCTACGGCGCGTCGTCTGACTCGTCGGGTTCGCTCGGCCCCGCCCGGTGAAATGGCGGCCGGCTCCGGGCGGCGCCCAGGCCAAGGTCGGGGACTATCCCCAATACCCGGGCGCGCGGCTGTTGTTGTCCTGCGCCCTCTGCGGCTGGTCGAAGGACTACAATCCCGAACGGGTCATCGACCGGCTGCACGACCTGAAGGCCGGCGGGCACGCCACCCGCATGGTGGAGGTCGCCAGGCGCGTCGGCTGGAACTGTCCGGGCTGCGGGCGGGTCCGCTGGCTCGTGGACTTCGCCTGGCCGCCCGGCCTGTCCGAGAGCGAGATCAAGCGCATCGCCAACCGCTACCGCAACTGATGCATCGATCATGACGATGTTTCAGAACCTGCACCGGATGATGGGCGGCGCGGCGACGCTCAAGATCGCGTGCGAGGGGTGCGGGCACGAGGCGACTTGGACCTCCGAACCGCGAATACGGGGACAGGAGCATCATTCCCCAAATCGGGATCGGGTTGGCTTTCGTCCCAGCGGGCGATCGGGGAACGGTGCTCCTGTCCCCGTATTTCCACACGAACCGCACGAACGAAACAGATCCTTCTTCAGGCCTGCTGCGCAGAGCGAACCGGAGCGCGCCCTACCCCGCGATCGCCGCCGCGTCCTTGTCGCCGGTGCGGATGCGCAGGGCCTGTTCCAGGTCGAGGACGAATACCTTGCCGTCGCCGATCTTGCCGGTGTTGGCGGTGCGGGAGACGGCTTCGATGACGCGCTCGGCGATGTCGTCGGGGACAGCGATCTCCAGCTTCACCTTGGGCAGCAGCTTCACCTCGTACTCGGCGCCGCGATAGACCTCGGTCTTGCCCCGCTGACGGCCGTAGCCGCGCACCTCGGTGACGGTCAGGCCCGAGGCCCCGGCCTCGGTGACGGCGTCGAGCACCGCGTCGAGGCGGCTGGGCTTGATGATCGCGACGATCATTTTCATGGGTGGGACTCCAGCTGGGCCGGGCGGCCGCTTGAAGCCTCAAGCTAGGGCGAACCGGCGTCCTCTCCAAGGGGGACCCTAGTCCGTTTGTCTCGGCGCCCGCGAAACAGGCGCCCGCCCGGCCGGCAGGGGATTGAGCGCCGGGACCGCCACGCGGACCCGGGCGCGCTGGGCGCGGGGCTTGACGGCGAAGGTCTGTTTCACCGCCTCCATCAGCACTAGGCCGGCGAACCCCGGCCACAGGCGCGAACCCGCCTGCTCGAACCCCTCGGCCCAGCCGGCCATCCAGGGCAGCGGTGGCACATAGAGGGCCCGCGTCCAACCCGACGGCTCCAGCTCGGCCTCGCGCAGCAGTTCGGCCAGTTGGCTGCGGGTATAGGGGCGGCCGTGGCCGAAAGGGGTGGCCTCGGCGTTGGCCCACAGGCCGTTGCGGGCGGCCACCACGACGATGACGCGGCCCGAGGGCGACAGCACCCGCCAGACCTCGCGCAGCAGGCCCACCGGATCGGGGCTCTCCTCAATGGCGTGGACCGCCAGGATGCGGTCGAAGAAGGCGTTCTGGAACGGCAGGGCGTCCTCGGCGGTCAAGGCCGCGAGATTCGCACCTCCCGCCGGCCACACCTCCACCCCCTGCTGGGCCGGCATGGCCGCCACCACCCGGCGCGCCGTGGGCCGTAGCGAACCCAGGAACGGCGTGGCGTAACCGAGGCCGAGAATATCCAGGCCATGGCCGTCGCCCCAGGTCTCCAGCACCTTGCGCGCCGTCATCTCGCGCGCCGCCCGCCCCAGCTTGGAGGCGTAGAACTGGCGGAGCTCAAGGACGTCGCGGCGCATCCCTCGAACTTAGGGCGGCCCTCGACTTATCGCGACCCCCAACCTAAGTCCGAGGGGTCGATCCAGGAGGAAAGCCCATGTCGGTCACGATCCACCAGTTCCCCTGCCTGTCGGACAATTACGGCTTCCTGGTGCGCGACGACGCCACCGGCCTGGCCGCCTGCATCGACACCCCGGACGCGCAGACCATCCTGGCTGAGCTGGCCAAGCTGGGCTGGAAGGTGGATTTGATCCTCAACACCCACTGGCACCCCGACCACGCCGGCGGCAACGCGGCGATCAAGGCGGCCACCGGCTGCATGGTCGTGGGCCCCGCCGAGGTGGAGCGGCTGTCCCCCGTCGACCGCAAGGTGGCCGGCGGCGACAGCGTGCAGCTGGGGCGGACCAACTTCGAGGTGATCGAGTCGGGCGGCCATACCCTGGGCCACATCGCCTTCTACGACGCGGCCGACCGTGTGGCCTTCGTCGGCGACACCCTGTTCGCGCTGGGCTGCGGGCGGCTGTTCGAGGGGACGGCGGCGCAGATGTGGGACAGCCTCTCGCGCCTCACCGCCCTGCCCGACGACACCGCCGTCTATTGCGCCCACGAATATACCGCCTCCAACGCCCGCTTCGCCCTGTCGGTGGATTCGGGTCCGGTGTTGAAGGCCCGCACCGAAGCCATCTTCGCGGCCCGTGAGCGCGGCGAGTGGACCGTCCCCACCACCATCGGCCTGGAGAAGGCCACCAACCCCTTCCTCCGCGCCCCGGTCCTGAACCCCGGCATGGCGCCGCACGAGGCCTTCGGCGCGGTGCGCGCGGCCAAGGACAGCTTCAAGGGATAGCGTGGGACCTCAACGGTCACCTATTGGCGTTCATCGGTCGGCCTGACCCCTTATGGCAGTGGGCTTCGTTGGCCTGCGATGGCGTCTGAAGGGCCGTCTCTTCCCTCCGCCGCCACCAACATGTTGTCGGGACCTCAGCGACCGCCGGCCGCCGCCATGATCCGGTCGGAGGAGGGGCGCCCGGCCAGCCCGTCGTTGGGGGTGATGGTGATGCGCATGACCCCCTGCTGAACGCTGGCGCCGG
This sequence comes from Phenylobacterium sp., assembly GCA_043749525.1. Lineage (GTDB taxonomy): Bacteria > Pseudomonadota > Alphaproteobacteria > Caulobacterales > Caulobacteraceae > Phenylobacterium. The sequence goes on along the minus strand of JAYVDG010000022.1, from coordinate 2,447 downwards.
GCTTGTGGCCCTCCACCAGCTTGACCTTGCTGAAGCGGGCGATGATGGCCAGGCCACCGGGCCGCTTGGCCATGCGGATCACCGCCTCCGACGTCACCAGGGCGGCGTCGGCCACCAGGGCCGAGGAGGCCGGCGAGGCGTCGGCCTCGAAGGGGATCAGCCGCCGCGCCGCCCGGGTCGCCCGGGCGCTGGCCTGGGCCAGGCGCTCCAGCAGCTGCTGGGGGCCAAGGACCGGCAGGCGCAGGGCCGGACCGCCCCCGGCCAGGGCCGCGGCCGTGCCGCCGGGCCGATCCTGCGTGAACAGGGTCAGGCCGCCCAGGCGGGTGGCGCGCAGCACCGGCTCGCCCAGGTCGTTCTTGTAGATGATGTCGCCGCGCGGGGCGGGCTGGGGCTTCAGCGCCCAGACCTCGGGGCTGTCCTGGAACTTCAGCAGCGGCCAGTTCTGGCTGCGGTCGAGGACGAAGACGTCGCCCTCCTGGCTGACATAGCGAGCGACGGGCGGGGACTGGCTGCGCCCCGCCGCCGGGTGTTGGCCAAACAGGTTTTCCCGCAGATTGTCCGGCCCGGCCCAGGCCGGCGCAACGAACAGCCCCGTCATGGCCAGGGCCATGACGAAGGCGAGCTTGCACGCAGGCGCCGGGTTTTCGCTTGTCATCAGGTAGGTGTGATGCTCGACGACTGGGGCGCTTTTTGGACGCCAATAGGCCTAGGCTCAAGCTCCAAACGCCTTGATCGGTAAGGTGTGGCGTGGGCGCCTCAGAGCCTTTTCGGGTCAGATGAAATCTGACCCGTCTAAAAGGGCTCTAACTCAAAGATGTAGAGCGCGTCGGCCGGATTAACCGGTTTCCACTTAATCCTGACGCGCTCTACCCCGCCATGTACTGGCCGCCGTTCAGCGACAGGGTCGAGCCGGTGACGTAGCCCGCATGCTCGCCAGCCAGGAAGGCCACCATGTCGGCGATCTCCTCGCCCTTGCCGAGCCGGCCGACCGGGATCTGGCTGATGATCGAGGCCAGCACGTTCTCCGGCACCGCCTGCACCATCTCGGTGTCGATATAGCCGGGCGCGATGCAGTTGACGGTGACGCCCTTGCGGGCGTTCTCCAGGGCGAGCGCCTTGGTGAAGCCGATCACGCCCGCCTTGGCGGCCGAATAGTTGGTCTGGCCCATCTGGCCCTTCTGACCGTTGATCGACGAGATGTTGATGATCCGGCCCCACTCGCGCTCGCGCATGCCCTCGATCACGTGGCGGGTCATGTTAAAGACGCTATCCATATTGACCCGGATGACCTCGGACCACTGGTCGGGCTTCATCTTGTGGAAGACGCCGTCGCGCGTGATCCCGGCGTTGTTCACCAGCACGTCGATGGGGCCGAGTTCGGCCATCACCACGTTCACAGCCCGCTCGCAGTCCTCGAAATTTCCGACATTGCCCTTCACCACCATGACGCCAAGCTCCTTGGCGCAGGCGGCGGCGGCCTCCTCGTTCCCGGAGTAGCCGGCGGCGACACTCATGCCGTCGGCCTTCAGGCGTTCGCAGATCGCCCGGCCGATGCCTCGGGTCCCGCCCGTGACGAATGCGACTCTCGCCATTTCCGTTTCTCCCTAAAAACCCGTTCCCGCGCCGGTTGCTCCGGCGCTGGGTCAATCCGCGGCTAGACTTGCTCGACGCACATGGCCACGCCCATCCCGCCGCCGACGCACAACGTCGCCAGGCCCTTCTTGGCTCCGGAACGCTTCATCTCGTGCAGCAGGGTGGTCAGGATGCGGGCGCCCGAGGCGCCGATGGGGTGGCCGATGGCGATGGCGCCGCCGTTCACGTTCACCTTGGCCGGGTCGAGGCCGAGGTCGCGCACAACGCAGATCGACTGGGCGGCGAAGGCCTCGTTGGACTCGATGAGGTCCAGGTCGCTGACCGACCAGCCGGCCTTTTCCAAGGCCTTGCGGCTGGCGGGGATCGGGCCGGTGCCCATGATCTCCGGATCGACGCCGGCGCTGGCCCAGGAGGCGATGCGGGCCAGCGGCTTCAGGCCGCGCTTCTTGGCTTCGTCGGCGCTCATCAGCACCAGGGCCGCGGCGCCGTCATTGAGGCCGGAGGCGTTGGCCGCGGTGACCGAGCCTTCCTTGTTGAAGGCCGGGCGGAGCCCTGAGACGCTCTCCAGGGTGGCGCCGTGGCGGATGTATTCGTCCTGGTCGACGATGGTGTCGCCCTTGCGGCCCTTGATGGTGACAGGCGCGATCTCGCCGACGAACTTGCCGGCCTTCTGGGCGGCTTCGGCCTTGTTCTGGCTGGCCACGGCGAACGCGTCCTGTTCGCCCCGGGTGATCTGCCAGCGCGAGGCGATGTTTTCGGCGGTCTGGCCCATGTGGTAGCCGTGGAAGGCGTCCAGCAGGCCGTCCTTGATCATGGTGTCGACGAAGGTGGTGTCGCCCATCTTGGTGCCGTTG
>JAYVDG010000021.1:0-2899 GCA_043749525.1 Phenylobacterium sp. | reverse complement strand
TGGCCACTCGATACGATAAGACCGCCGACAGCTACATCGGCTTCATACTCATCGCCTCGACCCGACTTTGGGTCAGGCACTTCGTCAACAGAACCTAGCTTGCGCCATATCCAAGGGAGGCCTCGATGTACACGTCACCAACCACGCGCGAAGACCGCCCAGAGGTCCTCCTCGCCGCTATCCGGGACATCCGGTTCGGGGCCCTGGTGGTGATGGGCGACGACGGCCTGTCGGCGAGCCACATCCCGATGCTGGTCCGGGAACTGCGGGACGGTGCCGTCGAGCTTGAGGGTCATGTGGCGCGCCCGAACGACCTGTGGCGTGTCGCAGGGGCCGGGGTTCCTGCCCTGGCCATCTTCCAAGGCCCGCAGGCCTATATCCACCCCGGCTGGTATCCCACCAAGAAGACCGACGGCAAGGCCGTCCCCTCCTGGAACTATATCGCCGTCCATGCCCACGGGCGGCTGGAGGCGGTGGACGACGCGGAGTGGTTGCGGGCGCACCTCTCAGGTCTGACCGACCTGAACGAAGCCGGTCGCGCCGCGCCCTGGGCGCTGACCGATGCGCCGGAGGACTATCTCGAGGCCATGATCGGCGCGATCGTCGGCCTGCGCCTGCGCGTCGACCGGTTCGAGGGGAACTGGAAAATGGGCCAGAAGCAGAAGCTGGAGAACCGGCTGGGCGCCATCGACGGCCTCTCGGCCGCGGGCGGCGCGGGAGCGCAAGAGGTCGCGGCGGTGATGCGGGACCTGCTGCCGGCCAAGCCTTAGCCGGGATGGCCGCCGTGCGCCTGCCCCAGCCCGGCGGCTGTCTGTGCGGCGCCGTCCGCTACAGGCTGAACGCAGTCCCGCTGCTGGCGTATGCCTGCCATTGCCACGACGGCCAGACCCGTACGGGCGCGGCTTTCACGCTCAGTCTGGTGGTGCGGAGCGCCGATGTGTCGGTGCAGGGAGACCTCGACGTCCACGGTGCCCGATGCGGTCGGGCCGGGAGATCGACCACAGCTATTGCCCGGTGTGCCGCGTACCGCTCCTGGCCTGCGCCCGTGCGGCGCCGGAGTTCATGACCCTGCGGGCCGGGACTCTGGACGACGCCGGTTGGGTCACGCCCATCGTCCAGACCTTCGTGGAAAGCGCCATACCCTGGGCGGTCATTCCGGGCGTGCGGACCATCCCCTGGGCCGAGTTCGACTTCCTCGAGCTGGGGCGCGAGTGGGTCGAGACCGCCCCGCCCTTCGCGCAGACCTGTGGGTGAATAGGCGAGTTCGCTTGGCGCCGTCCCCCGGCTCCGTTACGACGCGCCTTTAATGACAACTCTGCCCCCTGGTCTGAACGAGGTTCTAGGCAGAACCTTCCCGTTCCCGCGGCGACACTTCCTATCGGTGCTCGATCTGAACGAGGTGGAGGTGGCCAACCTCCTCGACCTCGCCGACGGCTTCGTGTCGCTCAATCGTCAAACCTCCAAGAAGCTCGACCTGCTGAAGGGTCGGACGCTGATGAATCTCTTCTTCGAGAATTCGACGCGCACCCAGAGCTCCTTCGAACTGGCCGGCAAGCGGCTGGGGGCCGACGTGGTCAATATGAGCCCGCGGTCCTCGTCGATCTCCAAGGGCGAGACCCTGATCGACACCGCCGTCACCCTGAACGCCATGCAGCCGGACCTGCTGGTGGTGCGCCACGCCTCCTCCGGCGCGGCCAGCCTGCTGGCGCAGAAGGTCACCTGCTCGGTGATCAACGCCGGCGACGGACAGCACGAGCACCCGACACAGGCCCTGCTGGACGCGCTGTCCATGCGGCGCGCGTTCGGGCGGATCGCCGGCCTGCGCGTCGCCATCTGCGGCGACGTCCTGCACAGCCGCGTGGCCCGGTCCAATGTCAGCCTGCTGCAGATGCTGGGCGCCGAGGTGCGGCTGGTGGGGCCGCCGACCCTGATGCCCGCCGCCGTCGACCGCTGGAAGGCCCAGGTGTTCCACAACATGCGCGAGGGCATCGAGGGCTGCGACGTGGTCATGATGCTGCGCCTGCAGCTGGAGCGGATGGACGGGGTGATGGCCCCGTCGCAGCGGGAGTATTTCCGCTTCTACGGCCTGGACCGCGAGAAGCTGGCCTATGCGGCGCCCGGCGTCCGCGTCATGCATCCCGGCCCGATGAACCGCGGCGTGGAGATCGATTCCGACGTCGCCGACGACCTGTCGGTCAGCCTGATCCAGGATCAGGTGGAGATGGGGGTGGCCGCGCGGATGGCGGTGCTGGCCTCCATGGCCGCGCGGCTGGACAACACCTGATGAAATCCGTGGGCGTGTTCTGCGGCGCGAGCCCCGGCGGCGATCCGGCCTACATGGCCGCCGCGCGCGCCATGGGCGTGGCCATCGCCGACCGGGGTCTGGCGCTGGTCTATGGCGGGGCCAAGGTCGGCCTGATGGGCGGCCTCGCCGACGCGGCCCTGGCGGCCGGGGGCAAGGTGTTCGGGGTGATGCCCGAGGCGCTTATGGACAAGGAGATCGCCCACACCGGCCTGACCCGGCTAGAGGTCGTGCCCTCCATGCACGAGCGCAAGGCGCGGATGGCGGAGATGGCCGACGGTTTCGTCGCCCTGCCCGGCGGCGTCGGCACGATGGAGGAAATCTTTGAGATCTGGACCTGGGGCCAGTTGGGCTTCCACGCCAAGCCGGCGGGGTTCCTGAACGTGCTGGGCTATTTCGACCACCTGAAGGCCTTCGTGGACCACGCGGTGGGCGAAGCGTTCTTGAAGGCGCCCCACCGCGACATGCTGATCTTCAGGTCCGACGTGAACGAGATGCTGGACGGACTGGCGGTCTACAAGCCGCCGGTGGTGGAGAAATGGATCGGACGGCAGGAACTATGAGCGCGCAGCCGACCGCCTTCATCAACGCCCGCAT
>JAYVDG010000020.1:0-2900 GCA_043749525.1 Phenylobacterium sp. | reverse complement strand
GATCGGAGAGGTCGGGCGCCTCGGACCGGGCGGCGCAGCGGATCGCCTCGGCGGCTCCGCGCGCGGTCACGGCGACCGATTCCCGCGTATAGTCGATGATGAAGTCCAGCAGTTCGGGGTGGGACTTCAGATAGGCCGCGTCCCCCGGCGCCGAGGCCGCCGCCTTGGCGTAGCGCTCAAACTGCGCCCGGCTGAGGCTCAGCCGCATCATCTCGAAGATCATGTCCGACAGCCAGGGGTTCCGGTAGATGCGCCGCCAGAACAGGGTCAGCGTATGGCCTTGGTCGCGCTCGCGCTCGGCCTGCAATCCCGGCGGCCGGCCCGAGGCCAGCAGGATGCGACTGACCGAGTCCCCCAGCTGCATCGCCGCCTCCATGGCGTAGGCCGCGCCGTCGGTGTTGGTGGTGATCTGCAGGCCGTCGATGCCCAGGTGGCGGATCAGGGCCACGGAGTCGGCGGCGACATTGGCGAAGGTGAAGTTAGGGTGCGGATCGGATCGCCCCGCGCCCGCCCGCTCGGTGGCGATCATCCGCAGGCCCATGTCGCGGGCGAGCGCATTGGTCCCACGCGGCAACAGGCTGGAGGAGAGGTCTTGTGTGATCACCAGCACAGGGCGTCCGGCGGGGTCGCCATAGTCGCGCCAAGCCAGGCGGCGGCCGTCGGCCAGCTTGAACAGCTGCACCGGCGGGGCGGTCTCGGCGGCGGCGCGCTCGGTGGCGATGATGGTGGGCGAGAACCGCCGCGCCCCGCCGGCCGGATCCTCGAAGGCCTGGGCGAGCGCGCCGAGCTGGGTCAGGGCCCGGACCAGTTCGCTCTGCCGGTTCAGGCCCATCTTCTCGAAGATGGCGCGCAGCTGATTGCGGACGGTGTTGAGGCTGACGCTCATGTCGTCGGCCGCCTCCTTAAGGCTCAGCCCGTCCTTCAGCCGCGCCGCCAACCGGGTCTCGGCGGGCGTCAGGCCGAAGCTTTCCCGGACACTGGCCCAGAGCCGGTCGGTGGTCTCCAGGGCCGGGAACACGATGGCGATGTCCCCCTCCCCGCGCGGTGACGGCTGCGGCAGGGTGGCGGCCAGGCCCGGCGGCAGGGCGGAGGCCGGGGTCACATAGGCGAAGTGCGGGCCCTCATCCTCCTCGTCGAGGAACTTGACGATCACCTGGCGGCCGCGGGTCTCGCGCAGGCGCTTGCGGGCCTGGGTCAGAGCCTCGTGGTTGGAGGGGTTGAGGAAGGACAGGCCGCGCGCCTCGATCCGCCCCAGCCTGTGCTGAAACAGGCTCTCACCGGCCGGGTTGCAGGCCACCGCCCCGCCGGCGCCCGAGACCACGATCACCCCGACATCGGCCCTGTCGCCCCCACCGGCCGCGGCACGGGCCAGGCTGGTGACGCCCTCCGTGCCCTGCGGCGGCTCGTCGTCCTGGGCCGGCACGTCCAGCGCCGCGATCACCTCTTCCCAGCGCTCGGGATCGGCGGCGATGGCATACATCGTCTCGATCACCAGGGAGACGTTGGCCTTGGACTGGGCGGCGGACATTCGGGCCTTTTGGGGGGATGGACCGGGAGGATCAGCTTACACGGCGCGGAGCGAAGTCCAGCGCCCCTTCGCTAAGTGATCTCGGCGACCTTGGCGTCCAGCGCGGCCACCAGATCCGCCGGAGCCATCTGCGCCTGCAGGCCCCGCTGGCCGCCGTTGACGAAGATCTGGTCCTGCAGCAGCGCCGCCTCGTCCACCACCGTGGGGACCAGCCGCTTCTGGCCGAAGGGGCTGACCCCGCCGACCCGGTAGCCGGTCATCCGCTCGGCGTCGGCCGGCTTCATCATCGCCGCGGCCTTGCCGCCGAACACCGCCGCCAGCTTCTTCATGGCTACCTCCTGGTCCGACGCGAGCACCGCGCAGACCGGCTTGCCGTCCACCTGGGCCATCAGGGTCTTCAGCACCCGCGCCGGATCGGCGCCCAGGCTTTCGGCGGCCTGCAGGCCAACGCGGCCCGCGTCGGGGTCGTAGTCATAGGTATGCAGGGTGAAGGCGACGCCGGCCTTGCCGAGCGCCAGGGTCGCGGGAGTGGTCTTGGCCATGGGCCGCAAGCTAGCTGGACGGCACGGGCTTGAGAATGCGAGACGAGGATCATGCGCGCGCTTCTGCTCACCGCCCTGCTCCTGGCCACCCCGGCGGCAGCCCGTCCCTGGGCGGCGACGCCTGAGGACTTCGACAAGGCCGTGGTCCAGGTCGAGCGGCTGGACGCTGAGCTGCTCAGCCGCGACAGCGCGACAGCCACCCTGCAGCTCTGGTGCGACGCCCATGGTCCGGGCGGGGGCGTCAAGATCGTCGCGCGCCGCATCAAGGACGCCGACAAACCGGCCGGAGAGGCCGAGCGCCGCGACCTCAACGTCGGCGCCGAGACCCCCGTAGCCTACCGCCGCGTCGATCTGGCCTGCGGCGACAAGGTGCTGTCGCGGGCCGACAACTGGTATCTCCCCGACCGGCTGACGCCGGAGATGAACGCCGCGCTCAACGAGACCCAGACCCCCTTCGGCGTGGTGGTGAAGCCGCTGAACTTCCGCCGCCGCACCCTGTCCTCGACCCTGCTGATCGTGCCGGCCTGGATCCGGGAGCACCGGCTCGCGCCGCATCCCACCTCGCCTGAAGAGGAGTTGCCGGTCACGCCGGAAGTGCTTCAGCACCGCGCTGTGCTCGCCACGCCGGACGGCCGCCCCTTCAGCCTGGTGGTGGAGACCTATACCGACCAGGTCCTGGTGTCCCCGCCCTGAGCCTTCCTAGGCCAAGCTCCTTGGCCTAGGGTGGTGGTTCACAACGGGGAGTGGCGACCATGAAGACGGTGGTTTCAAGCATTCTGGTGGCGGCGATCCTGGCCAGCGGGGCTCCGGGCTTGGCGCAGGACATGGCC
>JAYVDG010000019.1:0-2902 GCA_043749525.1 Phenylobacterium sp. | reverse complement strand
CCAACACGGCGGTGGGCAGATGGCGAGGCTCGGAATTGATGGCGTAGCCGAACAGCAGCAGCTGGATCACCGGCAAGGCCAGGATCATGGCGTAGGTCAGGCGGTCGCGGGTGAGCTGCTTGAATTCCTTGATCAGCACCGCCCAGACCCGGGTCGCGGAAAATCCTGCTTCGCGGCGAGCGCCGCTTCCCAGGACAGGGCCTGGGGGAGGGGCTTGCCCTCTGGAGCCTCGGCGAAGGAGGGTCATCGGAAATTGTCCTCCGCGCCGTCCATCAGCTGGATGAAGACGTCCTCCAGGGTCGGCTGCACCTGCGTCCAGCGGAAGGGTTCGCGGTGATAGGGGGCGATGGCGGCCTCCAGGGCCGCGCGGTCGGTCCCGCTGACGTGCAGGGAGGCGCCGAAGGGCGCGGCCATCTCGACGCCGGGCCGCTTGGCGATCTCAGCCGAGAGCCGGTCGATCCCCGGCCCCTCGCCGTTGAAGGTGACCAGGTGGGAGCCCGCGATCACCTCGTCGGCCGTACCGCGGGCGATCAGCTTACCGTAGGCGATGTAAGCGATCTCATGGCACCGCTCGGCTTCGTCCATGTAGTGGGTGGAGACCAGCACGGTCAGGCCCTCGGCGGACAGGGCATGGATCTCGTCCCAGAAGGTGCGCCGCGCCTTGGGATCGACCCCGGCGGTGGGCTCGTCCAGCAGCAACAGCTTGGGTTCGTGCAGGGTGGCCGTCGCCAGGGCCAGACGCTGTTTCCAGCCGCCCGACAGCGTGCCGGCCAACTGATTGCGGCGCTCGATCAGGCCCAGGCGCTCCAGGGCGTGCGCCACCCGGTCCTTGCGGCGGTCCAGGTCGTGGACGCGGGCGGAGAACATCAGGTTCTCCTCCAGGGTCAGGTCCTCATAGAGCGAGAACTTCTGGGTCATGTAGCCGGCCTGGCGCTTGATGGCGTTGGCCTGGGTTATGATGTCCAGTCCCAGGCAGGTCCCGTCGCCGCTGTCCGGCGTCAGCAGGCCGCACAGCATCCGCAGGGTGGTGGTCTTGCCCGAACCGTTGGGGCCGAGGAAGCCGCAGATGCGGCCCGCCGCCACCTGCAGGGAGACGTCCTGCACGACGTGCTTGTCGCCGAAGCTCTTGTTCAGGCCATGGACGTCGATGGCCAGTGTCACTGGGCCGATCCCAGGGGCGTGACGTCCACCGGTTGGCCGGGATTGAGCCGGGTCGAGGGCCGGGCCTCCACCAGATAGACCAGCCGGTCGCGGGCCTCGCGGCTATAGATCACCGGCGGGGTGAACTCGGGGCGCGGGCTGACGAAGATGATCTTGGCCGACAGGCCCCTGGCGCAGCCGTCGCAGGCGAAGCGCACCACCGCGCCGATGCGATAGGCCGCGAGACTTTGCTCGGGCACGAAGAACCGCAGCTTGATGCGGTCGTCGGGTAGCAGGGATAGGACCGGCTGGTTGGCGACGGACCATTCCCCCTTCTGGAAGAAGACGTCCTCCACCCGCCCGTCGGACGGCGCGACCGGGGCGAGGTCGGAGAGCCGGGCGTCGGCGGCGGACAGGCCGGCCTGGGCCTGTGCCACGCGGCTGTCGGCGGCCTCGACCTGGCCCTCGCGAGCGCCGAGCGTCGCGGCGTCCCGCTGCCGGCGGGCGGCGACAAGTTGGGCGTTGGCGGTTTGCAGGGCGGCGCGGACGTCGTCCAGGCGGGCGGGCGCATAGATGCCCTTGCGCACCAGGGGCTGGACCCGGCGCATGTCGGCGGCTGCGTCGCTGGCCCGGGCTTCGGCGGCGGCGATGTTGGCGTCATAGACCGCCAGCTCGACGGGGCGCAGGCCCTTGCGGGCGTCCTGCGCCTGGGCCTGGGCCGCGCCGACCTCGGCCTGCGCCTGCTGACGCTGCGCGGCCACCTGCTTGGGGTCGACGACGAACAGCCGGTCGCCGGCCTTCACCCGGTCGCCGCGCTGGACATAGACCTGGGCCACCGCGCCGGAGACTGGGGCGGCCAGATAGAGCGCTTCGCCCTCCACATAGCCGGTGAGCACGCGGGAGCGGTTCAGGCGAGGAACCAGGACGAGGGCGGCGATCAGGGCCACGGCCACCAGCAGCAGGACGATGACGAGCAGGCGTTGTTTCATGGGACCATCCCCCGCAGCAGGGTCTCGACGTGTTGTTCCATCACGGCCGGCAGATCGAAGGGCTCGGCGCCGATGGGGGTGAAGGTCTCGCGCCAGATCACCCCCACCAGCAGGGGCGAGATCAGGCTGACAGCATAGAGCCGCGGGTCGCCCGGCCGGATCTCGCCCCGCGCCTGGGCCGCGGCGATGACGGCCGTCAGCGTCCCCAGGGCCGGGACGATCAGCCGGTCGTACCAGACCCGCGCCAGTTCCGGGAAGTTGCGCGCCTCGCCCACCACCATCTTGATGATGCCGCCCAGGGGCGTCGTGCTGGCCATGTGCGCCATCATCCTCGCGACGCCGCGCACCAGGTCGGGGAAATTCTGCGGGTTGGCGGCGGCCAAGGCGGCCAGGTTCTGCAGGTTGGGGGCGACACCCTGTTCCACCACCGCCTGGAAGATGTCCTCCTTGGTGGCGAAGTAGAGATAGATCGCCCCCTTCGAGACCCCCGCCCGGGCGGCGATGTCGTCCAGCCGCGCGGCGGCGAAGCCTTTCTCGCCAAACACCTCGAAGGCCGCCGCGACGATCTCGTCGGGGCGGTCGGCCTTGCGGCGCCGGAACTTGGGCTGGCCTGCGGGGAGAGACATCAGGACTCTAAATAACTGACTGGTCAGTTATCAATATGCCTCACCTGGGAGCATGGCAAGCCTGGCTCTGTCGCATCCTAGCCGCACTGTCTGCGAAATGATCAACCGACGCGGGAGAGGGGGTGGCTGCGCTGGGCGGAAGGCCTA
>JAYVDG010000018.1:0-2905 GCA_043749525.1 Phenylobacterium sp. | reverse complement strand
GACGACCTGGGCAGCCTGATCGCCAACTCCAAGATCGACGGCGAGCCGATCAGCCACTTCGAGGCGATGAGCTACTACATCATCGTCGCCACGGCGGGCCACGACACCACCTCGTCCTCCACCGCCGGCGCCATCTGGGGCCTGGCCGAGAACCCTGGCGAGCTGGCCAAGCTGCAGGCCAACCCGGCCCTGATCCCCGGGCTCGTGGACGAGAGCATCCGCTGGATCACCCCGGTGAAGACCTTCATGCGCACCGCCATGGAGGACACCGAGATCGGCGGACGCAAGCTCAGCAAGGGCGACTGGCTGATGCTCTGCTACGCCTCGGGCAACCGCGACGAGGCGGTGTTCACCGACCCCAACGCCTTCCGCGTCGACCGCAGCCCCAACAAGCACCTGGCCTTCGGCTATGGCGCGCACCTGTGCCTGGGCCAGCACCTGGCCAAGATGGAGATGCGTATTCTCTGGGAGGAGATGATCCCGCGCCTGAAATCCCTGGAACTGGCGGGTGTACCAGCCCAGTCCCAGGCGGTGTTCGTCAATGGCCCCAAGCGCCTGCCGATCCGCTTCGAGATGGCCTGAGTGAGCCATCCCCTTGAACCCCGTATCGCGGCCTATATGGCCGGGCGGATGCCACAGGCGACCGAGGTCGCCGTCCGCGACCTGGCGCGCATCTCCGGCGGCGCCTCGCGAGAGACCTACCGCTTCGTGGGGTCCTGGGTGGAGGGCGGCCAGGCCCGTGAGCGCAAGCTGATCCTGCGCCGCGATCCGCCCGCCAGCCTGATCGACACCGAGCGCCGGATCGAGTTCGAGGCCTATCGCGCCTTCCACGGCACCAGCGTCCCGGCGCCCGAGATGCTGTGGCTGGAGGAGGGCGACGGGCCGCTGGATCACCCGTTCTTCATCGCCGAGGAGATCGCGGGCTTCCAGGCCGGCCCCGGCCTGCTGTGGAACGACCCCTATCTGAGGACCCACGCCCGGCTCGCGGAGCGTAAGTGGACCATCCTGGGTGAGATCGCCAAGGCCGATCCGGTGGCCAACGGCCTGGCCGCCGTCATGCCGGCCGTGGCCGCGCAGGACTGCTGGAACCGCGAGCTCACCTATTGGGAGGACGTCCTCAACGACGACGAGGCCGAGCCGCTGCCGATCATCCGGGCGGCCATCCGCTGGCTGCGCGCCAACCCGCCGCCGCCGGCCCAGAAGGTCGGCGTGGTGCACGGCGACTACCGCACAGGCAACTTCCTCTATGACACCGAGGGCGAGATCCACGGCATCCTCGACTGGGAGATGGCCCACCTGGGCGACCCGCTCGAGGACCTGGGCTGGAGCCTCAATCCCATCTGGACCTTCGGCCGGGGCCTGGCCGGCGGGCTGGTCCCGGATGCGCAGGCTATCGCCATCTGGGAACAGGCCAGCAGCCTGAAAGCTGACCCCGGCGCCCTGCACTGGTGGACCCTGTTCAACTGCGTGAAGGGCCAGGCGATCTGGGTCTCAAGCGCGCGGGCCTGGCTGGACGGCGGCAACCGCGAACCCATCATGGTCTATCCCGCCTGGGCCATGACCAACGCCCAGGACCGGGCCACGCTGCACGTCATGGGGCGCCTATGATCCCGTCCGTTCCCGTCGTCCTCGTGGACCTGGCCGGCAAGGTGATGGCCAGCGCCGCGCCTGACATGAACCCCACCGACCGGGCCAGCACTCTGGGTCTCTCGGCCCTCCTGATGGGCCTGGCCGCCGAGGGCCTGGACAGCGCGGCTCATCACCTGGTGATGGAGAACCGCGCCTTCCGCACCCTGCTGGCCAAGGGCGCGGCCTATGCCCCGCCACCGGTGGAGCATCCCGAGGACGACTTCCGGCTCTCGGCTCTGGCCGCCGAGAACGGCCGACTGCGAGCGGCCCTGATCGTCCTGCAGATCGCCGTCGAGGCCCGCGACGAGCCCCTGAACGACGCCATCTGGGCCGAGCTGCTGGCCTCCACCGAACGGCGGAAGACCCAAGGCTCGGCCGTCTAGATCTTGCGGTCCTGCCAGTAGGCGTCGCGCAGGACGCGCTTGTAGAGCTTGCCGGTGGGCAGGCGCGGCATCTCGGCGATGAAGTCGATGGAGCGCGGCGCCATGTAGTGGGCCAGGCGCGCCTTGGCATAGGCCAGCAACTCCTCGGCCAGCTCGTCGCTGGGGGCGTAGCCCGGCGCGGGTTCGATCACCGCCTTCACCGCCTCGCCCATTTCCGGGTGCGGGATGCCGAACACCGCCACGTCGGCCACCTTGGGGTGGGTCACCAGCAGGTCCTCGATGGCCTGCGGATAGATGTTCACCCCCCCTGAGATGATCATGAAGGCCTTGCGGTCGGTCAGGTACAGATAGCCGTCCTTGTCCAGATGGCCGACGTCGCCCAGGGCGTTCCAGTTGGGGTGCTGCGGGTGGCGGGCGTCGGCGGTCTTGCCCGGGTCGTTGTGGTACTCGAAGGTCGCGGTCTCGCGCTCGAAATAGACCAGGCCGGTCTCGCCGACCGGCAGCTCATGGCCGTTCTCATCGCAGATGTGCAGCACGCCCAGCGCCGCGCGGCCCACCGAGCCGGGATGCTCCAGCCAGTCCTCCGAGGTGATGAAGGTCGAGCCCGAACCCTCGGTGCCGGCATAGTACTCGTAGAGGATCGGCCCCCACCATTCGATCATCTGGCGTTTCACCTCCACCGGGCAGGGGGCGGCGGCGTGGATGGCGACCTGGTGGCTGGAGAGGTCGTAGCGGTCGCGCACCTCCCGCGGCAGCTTCATCATGCGTACGAACATGGTGGGCACCCACTGGCTGTGGGTGACATGGAATTTCTCAATGAGCGAAAGCGCTTGCTCAGCGTCGAACCGCTCCATCATCACCACCGTGCCGCCGAAGGACTGGACGCTGAGCAC
>JAYVDG010000017.1:0-2911 GCA_043749525.1 Phenylobacterium sp. | reverse complement strand
CCTGGGTGGGCGTGGGGATCGGCATGGCCTGGAACGCCTGGCATTCCGACAAGACCAGAGAGCGCTATTGGCACGTCGCCGCGCCGGCCGTGCTGGCGGCGGCCGGGTTCGCGGGCGCGGCCTATGTCGGCGCGGGAGGCCTCGCCCTCGTCCTGCTGATCGTCGGCGGCCTCGGCCTCGGCGCGGCCCAGGGCGCGTTCTGGGGCGTGCCCTCGACGTTCCTGACGCCCGCCACGGCGGCGGTGGGGGTGACCCTGATCAACATCGCCGGATCGACCGGCGGCCTGGCTGGTCCCAACATGATCGGCGCGATCCGCCAAGCCACCGGCTCCTTCGCCCTGCCGGTCTACGCCATGGCTGGGCTGCTGGTGGTGGGCGCCCTGCTGACCTGGGCCATCGCCGCCCTCAACCGGAAGGCCGCCCGATGAAGTCGATCCTGCTTGCCCTGGCGCTCGCGGGTCTGGCCACCGCCGCCCAGGCCAAGGGTTGCGACCGCGTCTGCCTGACCAAGCTGACCGACCAGACCCTGGCCGCGCTTATGGCCGGACAGACTGTCCCAGGCGCGCGGCTCACCGAGAATGGCGCCGAGGTCACGGCGGCGGCCGGCGGCCTGACCAAGGCCAAGACGATCAAGTTCCGCCACTATTTCGCCAGTCCGAAGGACGGCGCGGCGGGGTTCTACGGCACGGCCGACGAGGGCGACCGGATGGCGGTCTTCTCTCTCCGCCTGGCCGTGAAGAACGCCAGGGTCACCGAGATCGAGACGGTGATCACCCACAAGGGCGAGGCCTCGCTGGCCGCCCCCGAGGCGATGACGGCCCCAAAGCCGGTCTTCGACGCACGCCCTGCCAAGGCCACGCCGCGCGTGGTGATGATCGCGGCGGCCAACGCCTATTTCGACGGGATCGAGGCCGAGAGCGGCGACGAGGTTCCAGCCGCGCCGACCTGCAACCGCTATGAGAATGGCGTCCAGACCACCAACCGTCCCGGCGCGCCGCAGACCGGCTGCAAGGGGCTCGGCGGGTTCGCCTATATCGAGCGGGTGCGTGACCGCCGCTACGTCCTGGCCGACGCGGAACGCGGCCTGGTCTGGGGGCTGGCGGTGTTCGACATTCCGGGCGGAACCTATCCCGCCCTGGTGGGCCCCGGCACGGTCAGGCGCGAGCCGCGATCGATCCTGATCACCGAGCTCTTCAAGCTCGACGGCGGCCAGATCCAGGACATCGAGGTGGTCATGCGCAACGTGCCCCTGGGCGCGGGCGACGGCTGGTCCCGAACTTCTCCACTGGCGCGGCGCGAGACCTTCGGGCCTTCTTCGGCCGGGGAACAAACATCGGGGAATCGGCCATGACCGCCGCCAAGCGTCTAAGCCCGGGCTTCATCGTCGCCATCTGCTTCTGTATCGCGGCGCTCGAAGGCTACGACATCCAGGCCTTCGGGGTCTCGGGGCCGCATCTGGCGCCGGAGCTGCACCTCAATCCCGGCCAGATGGGCTGGGCCGGCAGCGCGGCCATGATCGGCCTGGTCTTCGGCGCCCTGACCGGCGGCCTGTTCGCCGACCGGGTGGGACGAAAGCCGGTGCTGGCGGTTTCGGTGGCGGCCTTCGGGGTGTTCTCGGTGGCCACCGCCATGGCTCATAATTTCGAGGCCCTGACCCTTTCGCGGCTGCTCACCGGGATCGGCTTCGGCGGGGCCATGCCCAACCTGATCGCCATCGCCACCGAGATCAGCACGCCGGCCAAGCGCGCGGCCACCACCACCAGCATGTTCTGCGGCCTCCCGGCCGGCGGGGCCCTGGTGGCGCTGCTGGCGAGTAACGGCGGCGAGGCCCTGGACTGGCGAACCATCTTCCTGATCGGCGGGGCTCTGCCGCTGCTGCTGACCCCGGTGATCCTGTTGCTGTTGCCGGAGACGCGGCCCCAGCATGATCCCGCCGCCGAACGCGGCCTGGCCCGTGGGCTGTTCTCCGAGCGCCGGGGGTTCACCACCCTGCTGATCTGGATCGTCTTCGGCCTGGATCTTCTGGTGACCTACCTGCTGCTCAACTGGCTGCCGACCCTGGTGGTGGCCAAGGGCTTCACCGCCGCCGACGGCGCCGCGGCTTCGCTGTGGTTCAACGGCTTCAGCGTGATGGGCGCCCTGTTGCTGGGCCAGCTGGCCGACCGGGTCGGCTTCCGCTGGCCGCTGCTGACGGTGTTCCTGGCGCTGGCCGGAGCCATGTACGGCCTGGCGCAAGCTGTGACCCTGCCGGTCATCTTCGGCTTCGCGGCGGCGGCGGGCTTCACCGTGGTGGGCGGGCTCTACGTCCTCTACGCGCTAGCCCCCATCTACTACCCTGTGCAGGTCCGCGCGGCCGGAGCCGGGGCGGCTATCGCGGTGGGCCGCCTGGGCTCCATCGCCGGCCCCTTGATCGCGGGTGAACTGCGCGGGGCGGGCTACAGCGCCGGCCAGGTGTTCCAGTCCATGGTTCCGGTGGTGCTGGTGGGCGCGGTCGCGGTCTTCGCTCTGATGAGCGTCGGCAAGCCGGTGAAGGACTAGCGTGACAGTCTGAGTGGCCACCGGGTCAGGCGCCCGTCGCGCGTCAAACGTGAGAGAGTTCTAGCCGCGGATCGCCGCCATCGCCGCGCGCTTCACCGCGTCGGGCAGGGTGGTGAACCAGGCCTGGGGCGATAGGCGCTCGCCGATCATTCGCCGTCCGTTCTCGGCCAGCCGGCGGCCCAGTTCCGGCGTGGTGCGCAGGCGCTGCAGCGCCTCGGCGGCGGCGGCGGTGTCGGGCTCGGCCCAGGTCTGGCCGGCATAGATGCCTTGGCTGTCGCGCACCGGCACCTGGTGCGAGCCGATCAGCATCGCGCTGTTCGCATCCATGAAATCCAGATTTCCCGACCAGCCGGTGGCGATCACCGGGGTTCCC
>JAYVDG010000016.1:0-2924 GCA_043749525.1 Phenylobacterium sp. | reverse complement strand
TCGAGGAAGGCGAGGTCACGGCGCTGCAGCCGTCGTCGGCGGAGTTCATCCTCAAGGCCTCGGGCATCAAGTCGCGCCACGTGGTCGACAAGGAAGGCGTGCTCGACATCGCCCGCATGCGGCCCGACCTGTCCGAGCGCGGCGACGACGAGCTGTCGCTGATGGCCGAAATGGCGGTGGCGGCGGCGAACCAGGCGATCGGGCGCTGGGGCAAGGACGTCGACCAGATCGACGCGGTGATCTGCGCGGCGTCGAACATGCAGCGTGCCTATCCGGCCATGGCCATCGAGATCCAGCAGGCCCTAGGGATCGAGGGCTTCGGTTTCGACATGAACGTCGCCTGCTCCTCGGCCACCTTCGGCATCAAGACGGCGACCGATTACATCGCCACGGGGTCGGCCCGGGCGGTGCTGGTGGTCAATCCGGAGATCACATCGGGCCACCTGAACTTCCGCGACCGCGACAGCCACTTCATCTTCGGCGATGTGGCCACCGCCGTCATCGTCGAGCGCGAAGACCTGGCCAAGCCCGGCCAGGGCTGGGAGATCCTCGGCACCCGGCTGAAGACCCAGTTCTCCAACAATATCCGCAACAATTTCGGCTTCCTGAACCGCGGGGCGCCCGAGGGTATCGGGGCCGCCGACAAGCTGTTCGTTCAGGAGGGCCGCAAGGTGTTCCGCGAGGTGGTGCCGATGGTGTCGGAGATGATCGTCGACCATGCCGGCGCCTTGGGCGTCGATCCCACCGGGCTAAAGCGCCTGTGGCTGCACCAGGCGAACATCAACATGAACGTCATGATCGGCAAGCGGGTGCTGGGTCGCGACCCAGAGCCCAGCGAGAACGTCATCATCCTCGACACCTACGCCAACACCTCGTCAGCGGGCTCGATCATCGCCTTCCACAGCGCCAACGAGGACTTCCAGGCCGGCGACACCGGCCTGATCTGTTCGTTCGGCGCGGGCTATTCGGCCGGCACGGTGTTCGTCAGGAAGCGGTAGGCCGCAGGGCCTTGGTCCGGAACCAGCGGGAGATGATCCACTTCTCGCCCGAGGTGGGCGGGGAGCCCTCGTGCAGGGTGCGCGGGTCCATCTCGCCGTCGTCGGTGACGCTGTCAAAGATCAGCGCGCCGCCGGGCGGGGGCCGGAACGCCGCCTCCAGGCGCGGGAACAGGGTCGCCCCGCCCTCGAAGCCGTCGTTGAGATAGACCAGCAGGGTGCGGACCCGCTGGCCCATGACGTCCAGTTGCCGGGCGTTTTCCGGGGTGTCGGGGATGTAGTCCATGTGCGGGCGATAGCGTTCTCCCAGCGCGTAGTGCAGCACACCCAGCCCCTCGGCGTTTTCCGGCGGCATCTCGGCGGCCTGGGCGATGCGCAGGTTCACCAGCTCCAGGATTACGTCTGAATCCACCAGGCCAAAGTGCATGACGCGGTTGGACCGCTCGCCCTGCACCTGCTCGGTCCCGTCATCGGTCAGCACCAGGCCACGGCCGAGGGCGGGCTTGGCCAGCGCCATGACGTAGGAACAGATCCAAGGCGGCAGCAGGTCGGGGATCGACAGGATGCGCGGGCTCTCGCTCTCCACCACCCGGGTCACCGGCGCGGCGAAGGCCGAGAGGTCGGCGGCCGAGGCCACGGCGTCCCAGTCGGTGGGGGCCGCGATCACGCCCCGGTCGCCCAGGGCGGCGATGGCCGGCTCGAACCCGGTGATGGCGGCGGCTGAGAGGGCGGCTTGGGCCAGGGCCGGGTCGCCGCAGAACAGACCCAGCTGACAGGCGGCGCGACCGTCCCCCAGTTGCGCGGCGCGGGCCAGCCAGTAGAGGGCGCGGCCGATATTGCGCGGCGTGCCAATGGCCCCGGAATCGACGATGGCGGCCAGGTGCAGGCCGAAGGGGTCGCCTCCTTGCGCGGCCTGGACGATCCGCCCAACGCCGAGCTGCGGCGCCTGGGGGGTGATGTGCCCCACCAGTTGCCACAGCCCCAGGCGCGAGACGGCCGGCAGCCAGCCCCCGTGGGCGGCGCGAACCATCCAGTCGAGGGCGGCCTTGCCCTGGCCTTGGCTGTCCAGGGCCTCGGCCAGCGCCATCTGCGCCTCGGTGTCGCCGGCCAGGGCCGCGGCGCTGGCTTCGTCGTAGGTCAGGATGCGCTGGGTCAGTAGATCGGCTCACTCTTGGCGGGATGGGCGGCCTTCCAGTCCATGGCCCTGCGGACACGGCTGCCGACGGCGGGATGGTCGTAGAACATCACCTCCTCCAGCTTGGAGGGCGTGGCGGCGCGGTACTCGATGGTCTTGACCAGGGCCTTGGCCAAACCGTCCGGCTCGTTGAAGTGTTCCAGCGAGAACTGGTCGGCGTCGGTCTCGGCCAGGCGCGAGATGGACGAGGTGATCGGCGTGGCCAGCAGGCCCAGCACCGCGATGATGATCCCGATCACCGGGAAGCCGGCGGGGTCGGAGATCCCGGCGACACCGGTGGCGCCCACCAACCTGGCGACCGGCGCGAACAGCCGGTCCACCAGGAAGAACAGCACCAGGGCCAGCAGGCCGTAGGAAGAGGCCAGCCAGATGGCGTGCATGTGAACGTAGTGGCCCATCTCGTGGCCGACGACGCCCTTCACCTCGGCGAGGTCGGCGCCCTGCTTGAACATGGTGTCGCTCATCGCCACCCGGGCGGTGCCGAACAGGCCCGAGACATTGGCCGTGTAGCGGTTGGACTGCTTGGAGCCGTTGTAGACATAGATCTTGTCGGACGGGACGCCGTTGGCGTTGGCCATGGTCACCACCGTGTCGCGCACCGGGCCGGGAGGCGCCGGGGTGTAGGTGTTGAACAGTGGCTCGATGAACACCGGGGCCAGCACCATCAGCACCAGGAAGGCGATGGCCACCAGGCCGCCGCTCCAGGCCCACCAGGTCTTGGGCGCCTTGCGGAT
>JAYVDG010000015.1:0-2925 GCA_043749525.1 Phenylobacterium sp. | reverse complement strand
AGCGATCTCCCAATCGTCACCGACCCCTATGCCATCGACGCCGCCTGGCTGACCGCCGCCCTCAACCGCGCCGGCGTCGCCGCCAAGGTCGAAGGCTTCACCACTGAAAAGGTGGGCGACGGCATGCTGGGGGAAAGCGTCCGCTTCAACCTGGCCTACGCGGCTCCCGTCGAGGGCGCGCCCGCCAGCGTGGTGGGCAAGTTCCCCTCGGCCGACCCGGTCAGTCGGGCCACCGGCGGGGCCATCGGCCTCTATCTGAACGAGGTGCGCTTCTACCAGCAGATCGCCCACACGGTGGATGTGCGCACCCCGCGCCCCTTCGTGGCTGAGATCGACACCGAGACCTTCGACTTCACCCTGCTGCTGGAGGACATGGGCCCGGCCCGGGGCGGCAACCAACTCACCGGCTGCTCCCTTGCTGACGCCGAGGTCGCCATGCGGCAAGCCGCGGCCCTGCACGGCCCGCGCTGGGGAGATCCGAAGCTGGCCGATGTGGAGTTCCTGAACCGGCCGGCCATCGATGGCGGCGGCATCGCGGCCATGTTCGGCGGTATCATCGCGGCCTTCCGCGCCCGCTATGAGGGGCGGCTGGAGCCGGAGTACATGGCGATCTGCCAGGACTTCGCCGACAATATTGGAGCCTTCTATACCGGCCCGGCCGCGCCCAAGACCCTGCAGCACCTGGATTTCCGCCTCGACAACATGCTGTTCGAGCCCCAGGGCGGCCGCTGGCCGCTGGCCGCTGGCCGCTGGCCGCTGGCCGCTGGCCGCTGGCCGCTGGCGGTGCTGGACTGGCAGTCGGTGGCGCTCGGCGCCGGGGTGCTGGACGTGGCCTATTTCATCGGCGCGGGCCTGCCCACCGAGATCCGCCAGAAGCACGAGCAGGACCTGATGAAGCAGTGGCTCGAGGCCCTGCGCGGTTATGGCGTGACCTACGATTGGAACGAGGCCTGGACTGGCTACCGCCACTACCTGCTGCAGGGGGTGTTCACCGCCATCTTCGCCTCGGTCAGCACCAAGCAGACCGACCGCGGCGACCAGATGTTCCTGACCATGGCGCGCCGCCACTGCGCCCAGGCGGCGGACCTGGAGTCGATGAAGTTGCTGCGGAGCGCCTAGCCGTCAGTCGGTGAACACCACCGTCTTGCTCCCGTTGAGCAGCACCCGGTCCTCCAGCCGCCAGCGCACCGCGCGGGCCAGGACGCGGCGCTCGATGTCGCGGCCCTTGCGGATCAGGTCGCGCGGGGTGTCGCGGTGGCTGATGCGTTCCACGTCCTGCTCGATGATCGGGCCTTCGTCGAGGTCGGCGGTGACATAGTGGGCCGTCGCCCCGATCACCTTCACCCCGCGCTGGTGGGCCTGGTGATACGGCCGCGCGCCCTTGAAGCCCGGCAGGAAGGAGTGGTGGATGTTGATGCAGCGCCCCTCCAGCTTGGTGGCCAGGCCGTCCGAAAGCACCTGCATGTAGCGGGCGAGCACCACCAGTTCGGTCTGCGTCTCCTGGATCAGTTCCCAGAGCGCGGCCTCCTGCTCCATCTTGGTGACGCGGGCCACCGGCAGGTGGTGGAAGGGCACGCCCGAGAGGTCCAGGTGCGCATAGGTGTCGGCGGCGTGGTTGGAGACCACGGCGGCTAGCGTCATCGGCAGCTCGCCGCGCCGCCAGCGGTAGAGTAGGTCAGCCAGGCAGTGGTCCTGCTGCGAGGCCAGGATCATCACCCGCGTCTTCACCCTGGGATCGCGCAGGGCCCAGTCCATGCCGAATTCCTTGGCGTGGGGGGTAAAGGCCTCGCTCAGGCTCTCGGCGCTCTCTTCGGCGGCGGTGAACACCACGCGCATGAAGAAGCGGCCGGTCTCCTCGTCGTCGAACTGCTGGGCGTCGAGGATGTTGCCGCCGCGTTCGAACAGGAAGGCCGAGACGCGGGCGACGATGCCGGGGCGGTCGGGACAGGCGAGGGTCAGGATCATGGCTCCGCCTAAGGCTTGATCACGGCGCGGACGTCAAGTTCCGAACAGTTTGGATTGTCACGGTGAGTTGCGACGTCGGCCGGGTGGAGCCGGCCCGCGCCCAAGGCTAGGGTGCCCCATGACCCTCACCGCCCGCGCCCTCGACATCCTCTCCACTCTGGTGGCCTTCGACACGACGTCGCGGCTCTCCAACCTCGCCCTCGTCGAATGGGTCGAGGCCTATCTGGACGGCCATGGGGTGCCGCACCGACGTGCGCCCAATCACGACGGCTCCAAGTCCAACCTGCTGGCCACGGTCGGGCCGATGATCGAGGGCGGGGTGGTGCTGTCGGGCCATACCGACGTGGTGCCGGTGGACGGCCAGCCCTGGGTCACCGATCCCTTCAAGCTGACGCCCAGGGACGACGGCCGCATCTATGGGCGCGGGACGTGCGACATGAAGGGCTTCCTGGCCCTGGCCCTGGCCGCCGTGCCTGACCTGGTGGCGGCGGACCCGAAGAAGCCGGTGCATCTGGCCTTCTCCTATGACGAGGAGATCGGCTGCCTGGGCGCGCCGGACCTGATCCGCCTGATCGGCAAGGAGCTGCCGGCCCCGGCCCTGGTGGTGGTGGGCGAGCCTACCAACATGGAGGCGGTGCGCGGCCACAAGGGCATCATCAACCACCTTGTGACCGTCCATGGCCACGAGGCCCATTCCAGCCAGACCCAGCTCGGTATCTCGGCGATCATGGAGGCCGTGCCGCTGATGGCGGCGGTGCGCGACCTGGCGGTCAAGCTGGAGCGCGAGGCTGATCCCAGTTCGCTGTTCACGCCCAAGCACGCCACCATGACCATCGGCCTGGTCCACGGCGGCACGGCGGGCAACATCCTGGCCCGGGAGTGCAGTTTCCAGTTCGACCTGCGCTATGCCGCCGGCCTGGACCCCGACGCCCTGCTGGCGCCGTTCCTGGCCCAGTGCGC
>JAYVDG010000014.1:0-8076 GCA_043749525.1 Phenylobacterium sp. | reverse complement strand
AGGACTCGAACCTTCACGGCCGTTAAGCCACTGGCACCTGAAGCCAGCGCGTCTACCAATTCCGCCACCTGGGCCCGATCCACCGGATCGCGCGAGGGGGGTTCCTTAGGGCGCCGCCTCTGCCCGGTCAACGCCCCGCTTCACCTTCCTTTCAAGTCGCATTGCGGCGCGGGGTGGGTTCGTCTATCCGGAGCGCTCCAAGAGCCACTCAAATCCGGTCGAAACTCCATGCAGGATCTGGTCACCGTCTTCGGCGGTTCGGGCTTCGTCGGCGCTCAGGTCGTCCGCGCGCTCGCCAAACAGGGCTGGCGGATGCGGGTCGCCGTGCGCCAGCCGCACCTGGCCTACAAGATGCGGCTGCTGGGCGACGTCGGTCAGATCGAGGTGGTCCAGGCCAATGTCCGCAACGAGGCCTCGATCCGCCGCGCGGTGGAGGGCGCCCATGCGGTGGTGAACGCGGTCGGCGTGCTTTACGAGACCGGCCGCCAGAAATTCCAGAGCATCCACGCCATGGGCGCGCGCAACGTCGCGGCGGTCTCCAAGGCCGCCGGCGTCGAGCGCCTGGTGCAGATCTCGGCCCTGGGCGTCGATGCGGAGTCCGGCTCGAAGTATGCGCGGACCAAGGCCATGGGTGAGGACGCCGTGCGCGAGGCCTTCCCCGGCGCGGTCATCGTCCGCCCGTCGGTGATCTTCGGACCCGACGACCACTTCTTCAACAAGTTCGCCGAGCTGGCGGTGATCAGCCCGGCCCTGCCGCTGATCGGCGGCGGGCACGGCAAGCTGCAGCCGGTGTTCGTCGGCGACGTGGCCAAGGCGGTGGCGCGTTGCGTCACCGATCCCGACTGCGCGGGCCTTACCTATGAGCTGGGCGGCCCGCGGGCCTATTCGTTCCGCGAGCTGATGGACCTGCTGATGACCGAGATCGGCCGCAAGCGGTTCCTGGTCCCCCTGCCCTTCGGGATCGCCGCCCTGATGGGCAAGGCCTTCGAGATCCTGGCCCTGACCCCCTGGACTCCACCGCTCACCGAGGACCAGGTCGAACTTCTGAAGGCCGACAATGTGGTGTCGGGAACCCTGCCCGGCCTCGCCGAGCTCGGCATCGAGGCGACCGCCGTCGAGGGGATCGTGCCAGCCTACCTCTACCGCTTCCGCAAGGGCGGCCAATACGCCGACGAGGTCGAGCGCCTAACGGCCATCGCCTAAGCGCCGAGACCTATTTGTTTGTCGCGCGACGGTCGCCTGAACCGGCCGGCAATTCAGGCTGTCACGCTCCCTAGTGAGCCTCGAGGCTCAGCCAGACCAGACCACCGACCCCCACCAGGATTCGCCACCAGGCGAAGGGCGCGAAGCCGTGGCGACCGACGAAGTCCACCAGGGCGCGGACCACGATGAAGCCGACGATGAAGCTGACCGCAAAGCCGATAGCGATGAGCCCGGCCTGGTCGGTGTTGAGGGCGTCCTTGTTCTTGTAGAGGTCGACGGCGAAGGCGCCGGCCATGGTGGGGATGGCCAGGAAGAAGGAGAACTCGGCGGCGGCCTTCTTCTCCACCCGCATCAGCATCGAGCCGACGATGGTGGCGCCCGAGCGCGAGACGCCGGGCACCAGGGCCAGGGTCTGGAACAGGCCCACCACCAGCGAAGTCTTCCAGGTCAGCTTCATGGCGTCGTCCTCGCGGGGCGCCGGCGCCCAGCGGTCAATGGCCAGCAGCAGCACCCCGCCGACGATCAGCGACCAGCAGATCAAGCGCGGGCTCTCGAACAGCACCTCCTTGATCACGTCGTGCAGGGCCAGGCCCAGGACAGCGCCGGGGATGAAGGCGATCAGCACCGAGAAGGCGAACCAGCGCGCCTGCGCGCTGGTGGGCAGGCCGATCAGCACCTTCCACAGCTTGCCGAAATAGAGCGCCACCACCGCGAGAATCGCGCCGAGCTGGATCAGCACGGCGAAGGTGTCCCAGAACCCGTCGGGCAGGCCCAGCAGCGACTTGGTCAGCAGAAGGTGGCCGGTCGAGGAGACCGGGATGAACTCGGTCACCCCCTCGACAATGCCCAGGATAATGGCGGCGATCCAGTCGGACATGCGGGCAACCTTCGGCAGGGATGACGTGCAGCTAAGGGGCAGGCTCAGGGTAAATTTGAGGTTCATCCCATTTATGGACGACTATTGCCGCAACACCGGTCATATTTCACTCAAAGCCCCATTAGATCCGACAATACACTCCATTTTATAGACCATCATATTCCGAGGCGTTGAAAGGGCGTGTAAAAGCTCCGCGGCCCACGAGGGGGCGGAGGACCGGCCATGGCCGAGCGGATGCTGAAGTTCACGACGGTGGAGCGGACGACGCCGGCCAAGCGGGCGGCCGACACGCGGTCGGGCGATTTCCACGAGATCTATGCCGACTTCATCGACGCCAAGGCCAGCGAGCAGGCCTCGCGCTGCTCCCAGTGCGGCATCCCCTTCTGTCAGACCCATTGCCCGCTGCACAACAACATTCCCGACTGGCTGCGGATGACCGCCGAGGGACGGCTGGAGGAGGCCTATCAACTCTCCCAGGCCACCAATTCCATGCCGGAAATCTGTGGTCGCATCTGTCCGCAGGACCGCCTGTGCGAAGGCTCCTGCACCATCGAGCAGTCGGGGCACGGCACCGTCACCATCGGTGCGGTGGAACGCTACCTGACCGACAAGGCCTGGGAAGAGGGCTGGGTGCAGCCGCTCATCCCCGGTCGTGACCGCGGACAATCGGTGGGGATCATCGGGGCGGGACCGGCCGGCCTGGCCGCCGCCGAGCGCCTGCGGGAGATGGGCTACGCCGTCACCGTCTATGACCGCCACGACCGGGCCGGAGGCCTGCTGATCTACGGCATCCCCAGCTTCAAGCTGGAGAAGGACGTGGTGATACGGCGCACCCAGCGCCTCACCGACGGCGGCGTCGCGTTCCGGCTGAACTTCAACGTCGGCGTCGACGCCACCCTCGATGATTTGCGCGACCGCCACCACAGCGTGCTGATCGCCACGGGCGTCTATGCCGACCGCGACCTGGTGGTTCCCGGCGCGGGTTCGGCCGGAGTGACGCCGGCGCTCGATTACCTGATCGCCTCCAACCGGGCGGGCCTCGGCGACAATGTGCCCGCGTTCGCCTCGGGCCAGCTGCACGCCAAGGGCCGTGACATCGTGGTGGTGGGTGGCGGCGACACCGCCATGGACTGCGTGCGCACCGCCGTGCGCCAGGGCGCCAAGTCGGTGACCTGCCTCTACCGCCGGGACCGCGCGAACATGCCGGGCTCGGCCCGCGAGGTGTCCCACGCCGAGGAAGAGGGCGTGGTGTTCGAATGGCTGGCGGCGCCGCGCGCCGTGCTGGGGGAGGCTGACATGGCCACCGGGGTCCGGGCCGCCCGCATGCGCCTGGGCGCCCCCGACGCCACCGGCCGCGCCGCACCGGAAGAGATCGAGGGCGCCGACTTCGAGGCCCCCGCCGACCTGGTGATCAAGGCGCTGGGCTTCGACCCCGAGGATTTGCCGCGGGCCTTCGCCGCCCCGGAGCTGGCGGTCAGCCGCTGGGGCACAGTGAAGGCCGATTTCCGCACTCTGATGACCAACCTGCCGGGCGTATTCGCGGCCGGCGACATCGCGCGCGGCGCCTCCCTGGTGGTCTGGGCGATCAAGGACGGCCGCGACGCCGCCGACGCCATCCACCGCTACCTGACGGAACCCGCGCTCGTCGCGGCGGAGTGAAGATGATGAGCCAATATCCAAAGTGGGGGGCCGCCGATACCGCGCGCTTCATTTCCAACCGCGCCAAGCTCATCGACGGCCACGCCTATGAGCCCGACAGCGAGCGGGACGCCTGCGGCGTGGGCCTGGTCTGCGCCCTGGACGGCCAACCGCGCCGCGAGGTGGTGGAGCTGGCGATCCGGGCGTTGAAGAGCGTTTGGCACAGGGGCGCCATCGACGCCGACGGCAAGACCGGCGACGGGGCCGGCGTGCTGGTCAGCGTGCCGCAGGACTTCTTCGCCGACCAGGTGAAGCGGACCGGGCACAAGCTGCGGCCCGGCCCCATCGCCGTGGGCCAGGTCTTCCTGCCGCGCAACGACCTCAACGCCCAGGAGGCGGCCCGCACCATCGTCGAGGCCGAGGCCCTGCGGTTCGGCTTCTACATCTATGGCTGGCGCCAGGTGCCGACGGACACCCGGGTGATCGGCGAGAAGGCCAACGCCACCCGTCCCGAGATCGAGCAAATCATGCTGGCCGGTCCCGCCGGCCTGGAGGGCGAGGCCCTGGAACGCGCGCTGTTCCTGTGCCGCAAGCGCATCGAGAAGCGCGTGGCCCAGGCCGGCATCCAGCAATTCTACCTGTGCTCGCTGTCGGCCCGGTCGCTGATCTACAAGGGCATGTTCCTGGCCGAGCATATCGACGCCTTCTATCCCGACCTGACCGACGAACGGTTCACGGCGGCCGTGGCCATCTTCCACCAGCGCTATTCCACCAACACCTTCCCCGAATGGCGGCTGGCCCAGCCCTTCCGGATGCTGGCGCACAACGGCGAGATCAACACGAAGAAGGGCAATCTGAACTGGATGAAGAGCCACGAGATCCGCATGGCCGCCGACGCCTTCGGCGACTTCGGGGACGACGTGAAGCCGGTGATCCAGGACGCCAGCGGCTCGGACTCCATGGCGCTCGACAACACCTTCGAGGTGCTGGTGCGGGCCGGACGCGACGCCCCCATGGCCAAGGCCCTGCTGATCCCCGAGGCCTGGGCGCACAAGAGCGACGAGCAGATCAGCCCGGCGCACAAGGCGCTCTACGCCTATTGCAACGCGGTGATGGAGCCCTGGGATGGGCCCGCCGCCATCTGCGCCACCGACGGCCGCTGGGTGGTGGCCGGCAAGGACCGCAACGGCCTGCGCCCCCTGCGGGTGACCTATACCGACGATGGTTTGCTGATCATGGGCTCGGAGGCCGGCATGTGCCGGGTCGACGAGGCGCGCATCGTGCGCAAGGCCCACATCCAGCCCGGCCGCATGGTGGCCGTCGACCTGCTCGAAGGCCGCCTCTACGAGGAGGACGAAATCATCGACCGCCTGGCCGCCCAGCACCCCTATGACCAGTGGCTGGGCAACATGGTGGACCTGGAGGCCGAGATCGCGCCGGGCCCCGAGCCCCGCGCCTATGGCCGCGAGGAGCTGACGCGCCGCCAGGCCGCCGCCGGGATGAGCCTGGAGGACCTGGAGCTGCTGCTGGCCCCGATGATCGAAGACGGCAAGGAGGCGGTGGGCTCCATGGGGGACGACGCGCCCCTGGCGGTGCTGAGCGACCAGTACCGGCCGCTCTCCCACTTCTTCCGCCAGAACTTCAGCCAGGTGACCAACCCGCCGATCGACAGTCTGCGCGAAACCGGTGTCATGAGCCTGAAGACCCGGTTCAAGAACCTCGGCAATATCCTGGCCCAGGACGAGGCCCAGACCGACGTCTTCGTGCTGGAAAGCCCGGTGCTGACCACCGGCATGTACCAGCGGATCATGGGCTTCATCGGCGAGAAGTCGGTGGCCACGGTGGACTGCACCATGCCGATCCCGGCCGACGAGGCGCGGCCCGGCGACGCGTTGCGCGCCAATCTCGACCGCATCCGCGCCGAGGCCGAGGACGCCGCCCTGCGCGGCTGCGCCACAATCGTGCTCACCGACGAGGCCTCGGGTCCGGGGCGCGTCGGCCTACCGATGATCCTGGCCACGGGCGGGGTCCACTCCTGGCTGGTGGCCAAGGGCCTGCGGTCCTACGTCTCGATCATCGTCCGCTCGGCCGAGTGCCTCGACACCCACTATTTCGCGGTGCTCATCGGGGTCGGGGCCACGGCGGTGAACGCCTATCTGGCGCAGGAAAGTTTCCAGGACCGGCTGGAGCGCGGCCTGACCGGAGAGCTGACGCTCCGCGACGTCTGCCTGAACTTCAAGCACGCCATCGAGGGCGGCCTGCTGAAGATCATCGCCAAGATGGGGATCGCGGTGATCTCCTCCTATCGCGGCGGTTACAACTTCGAGGCCGTGGGCCTGTCCCGCGCGCTGGTGGCGGAGTTCTTTCCGGGCATGCCCTCGCGCATCTCCGGCATCGGCCTGGCCGGCCTGGAGGCCAAGGCCGTCGAGGTCCATCGCCGCGCCTGGGACCCTGGCGCCGTCAGCCTGCCGGTGGGTGGGCTCTACAAGGCGCGCGCCGTGGGCGAGAGCCACGCCTTCGAGGCCCGCATGATCCACACCCTGCAAGCGGCCTGCAACAGCGGCGACTACGCCGCCTATCAGCGGTTCTCGGCGGGGATGCGGCGGCAGCCCACCATCCAGCTGCGCGACCTGCTGGACTGGCGCTCCGGCGAACGGCCCGTGGCCCTGGACGAGGTCGAGAGCGTCAACGAGATCCGCAAGCGGTTCCTGACGCCGGGGATGAGCATGGGGGCCTTGAGCCCCGAGGCGCACGGGGTGCTGAACATCGCCATGAACCGGATCGGGGCCAAGAGCGTCTCCGGTGAGGGCGGCGAGGACCCAGCCCGCTATAAGCCCCTGCCCAACGGCGACA
Organism: Phenylobacterium sp.; assembly: GCA_043749525.1. Taxonomy (GTDB): domain Bacteria; phylum Pseudomonadota; class Alphaproteobacteria; order Caulobacterales; family Caulobacteraceae; genus Phenylobacterium. The sequence goes on along the minus strand of JAYVDG010000014.1, from coordinate 1,505 downwards.
ACCCCAACTCGGCGGTCAAGCAGATCGCCTCGGGGCGGTTCGGGGTGACGGCGGAATATCTCAATGAATGCCGCGAGATTGAGATCAAGGTCAGCCAGGGCGCCAAGCCCGGCGAGGGCGGGCAATTACCTGGGTTCAAAGTCACTGAGCTGATTGCACGTTTGCGGCACGCGACGCCCGGCGTGATGCTGATCTCACCCCCGCCGCACCACGACATCTATTCCATCGAGGACCTGGCCCAGCTCATCTACGACCTGAAGCAGATCAACCCCACGGCGCGGGTCTGCGTGAAGCTGGTGGCCATGACCGGCATCGGTGCGATCGCCGCGGGCGTGGCCAAAGCAAAAGCAGATGTGATCCTGATCTCCGGCAATGTCGGTGGCACCGGGGCCTCGCCCCAGACCTCCATCAAGTACGCCGGCGGCCCCTGGGAGATGGGGCTGTCGGAGGCCAACCAAGTCTTGACGCTCAACAACCTGCGCCACTCGGTGCGGCTGCGGGCCGACGGCGGCATGCGGACGGGCCGCGACGTGGTGATCGCCGCCATGCTCGGGGCCGAGGAGTTCGGCATCGGCACGGCCAGCCTGATCGCGATGGGCTGCATCATGGTGCGCCAGTGCCATTCCAACACCTGCCCGGTGGGGGTCTGCACCCAGGACGAGGCCCTGCGCGAGAAGTTCTCCGGCAGCCCGGAGAAGGTGATCAACCTGTTCACCTTCATCGCCGAGGAGGTGCGCGAAATCCTGGCCGCCCTGGGCTTCAAGTCGATCCAGGAGATCGTCGGGCGCACCGACCTGCTGCAACAGGTTTCCCGGGGCGGCGAGCATCTGGACGACCTCGACCTCAACCCCCTGCTGGTGATGGCCGATCCCGGCTCGAACCCGCGCTATTGCGTGGTGGAGGGGCGCAATGAGGTGCCCGACACCCTGGACGCCCAGATAGTCCGCGACGCCGCGCCCCTGCTGGAGCGGGGTGAGAAGATGCAGCTGACCTACACGGTGCAGAACACCGCGCGCGCCATCGGCTCGCGGACCTCGTCGCACATCGTGCGGCGGTTCGGGATGACCGGCCTGCCGGCCGGGCACCTGACCGTGCAGCTCAAGGGCTCGGCCGGGCAGAGCCTGGGGGCCTTCGCGGTCCAGGGCCTGCGCATCGAGCTGACCGGCGAGGCCAACGACTATGTCGGCAAGGGCTTGTCGGGGGCGACCATCATCCTGCGCCCCTCGCCGCACCTGGCGGCGCCGGAGACCAACGCCATCCTGGGCAACACCGTGCTCTATGGCGCGACCTCGGGCCGGCTGTTCGCGGCGGGCCTGGCGGGCGAGCGGTTCGGGGTGCGCAACTCCGGGGCCGTGACCGTGGTCGAGGGCTGCGGCGCCAACGGGTTGGAATACATGACCGGCGGGCGGGCGGTGATCCTGGGGCCGGTGGGCTTCAACTTCGCCGCCGGCATGACCGGGGGCATGGCCTATGTGCTGGACCTGCACGACCGCTTCCTGACCCAC
>JAYVDG010000013.1:0-2931 GCA_043749525.1 Phenylobacterium sp. | reverse complement strand
GCGTAAACTTTGACACACTTCCAACGACTTAGCGAACGGCCTTGGGTTAGCTTCACCGCAGCGGATGCGCCAATCTCAGGCGCTGCGCACCCGCAGATGGGCGCCCGCGACGCCGGTGACCTCGACGCGCGCGCCGGCCGCCAGGCCATCGCCTTCGTCCAATTCGGCGGCCCACTCCTTGCCGTCGATGAAGACGCGCCCCGCACGGCCCTGGAAGGCGGCGACCACGCTGCCGTGATGCCCGACCAGACGCGCGACGTTGTCGTTGATGTCGTGCTCCGGGTGAACCAGCAGCGACTTGGGCAGATAGCGCCGCGCCAGCAGCGCCAGGGAGATCGTCAGGAGCGCGAAAACCAGCACCGCCTGGCTGAGGCTGAGGCCGCCATAGACCACCGCCAGCGCCACGAAGGCGGCCGCGGCCGCGGGCCACAAAAGCCAACCCGAGCCGGTCATCACTTCGACCGCCAGGAAGACAGCGCCGATCGCCAGCCAGGCCCAGAAGGGGTGGGCGGCGTAGAGAGCCATCGGGTCCGCCATGGCCTAGCCCTCCTTGGAGGCGGCCAGGCCGCTGCGCGGGGGCCTGGCCGCCGGCGGCGGCTGGCGCTGCTCGGCCTGGGCGGTCTTCACCAGCTCGGCGATGCCGGCGATGGAGCCGACCAGCGAGCCCATCTCGGCCGGCACGATCACCGTCCTCTGCTGCGGGCTCTCGGCCAGCTTGCCGAAGGCCTCCACGTACTTCTGGGCGATGAAGTAGTTGATGGCGTTGACGTCGCCGTCGGCGATGGCGTTGGAAACCAGCTCGGTGGCCTTGGCTTCGGCCTCAGCCGACCGCTCGCGGGCCTCGGCGTCGCGGAACGCAGCTTCCTTGCGCCCCTCGGCCTGCAGGATCGCCGCCTGCTTCTGCCCCTCGGCCACCGTGATGGCGGCTTGTTTCTCGCCGTCCGCCTCAGTGATCACCGCGCGCCGCTCGCGCTCGGCCTTCATCTGGCGGGCCATGGCGTTGGTGATGTCCGGCGGCGGCTGCAGGTCCTTGATCTCGATGCGGGCGACCTTGACGCCCCAGGGGCTGGTGGCTTGGTCGATGACTTCCAAGAGGCGCGTATTGATCTGGTCGCGCTGTGACAGCACCTCGTCGAGCTCCATGTTGCCGACGACGGTTCTGAGGTTGGTCATGGTCAGCTGGGTGATCGCGAAGTCCAGGTTGGTCACGCGGTAGGCCGCGGCCGAAGCGTCCATCACCTGAATGAAGACGATGGCGTCCACCTGGACCGAGACGTTGTCCTTGGTGATCACGTCCTGGCGCGGCACGTCCAGGACCTGTTCCATCATGTTGATGCGCCGCCCGATCCCCTCGACGAAGGGGGTCAGGAAGCTGATGCCGGGTTTCAGCGTTCGAGTGTAGCGGCCGAACCGCTCGACGGTGACCTCCTGGCCCTGCGGCACGATCTTGATCGCGCCTAGAGCGACCACCAGTGCCAGCACCAGGAATACGCCCGCAACGATACCCAAAGCCATGAGGCCCTCCCAGACTGTCGGGCAAGCTTAGTCCCGGGAACGGGCCGGGCGCTACGGAAACCGCGCGGCCACGCTCGCGCGCGCTCGTCAGGTCTGGTAGCGCAAGGCGATGCTTTGGAAGTCCTCCCTCTGGAAGGCTGGCGGCCTGATCGCCGTCGCCGGCGTGACCCTGGCCGCGCACAAGCCGGCCGCCCCCAAGGCGGCCGCCAAGGCCACGGCCGCATCCGCCAAGCCCGCGCCCAACACGCCCAAGCTGTTCGTCTCTCCGGTGGCCGATTTCGACGCGCGCGATCCGGCCAGCGTCATGGCGGTGCTGAATTCCGGCGGCGGCAAGGCGAGCCTGATCCAGAAAGACGCCGACACGGTACTGCTGAGCTTCGTCTCGATCGCCGCCAACTTCAGCCTGCAGTTCCAGGCCTGCGACGCCCAAGGTCGCGCCTGCAAGGCCATCGAGTTCGATTCCATCTTCGACCAGCCGGGGCCGACCTTCGCCCAGCTGAACGCCTTCAACCAGACCTCGGTCATGTGCCGCGGCTATGAGGACAAGGCCGGCAAGCCGCACATCGTCTATTCGACCCTGCTGTTCGCCGACGATCCCTATCCGCACTTCCGCAGCCAGATGCTGGCCTGGACCGGCTGCATCGGCGAGTTCCGCAACTTCCTGAAGGACCCGAACGGGTACCTGGCGTCAGCGCCCTAGCCTACCTCCCCCTCGCAGCGGCGGGAGGGGTACCGTCCGCCGAAGAGCGGATGGTGGAGGGGGCAAACCTCAGGCTCATCGAAACGGTTGGCTGATCTTGATTCATGGGATGGGCTTGCCCCCTCCACCACGCCCTCTGCGGGGCGCGGTCCCCCTCCCGCCGTCGTCTACGCGACGGGGGAGGTAGAGCGCAGCTTCGCCACCCGGTCTATCGACGCCTCAGCCTCGGCCATGAGCCGCCGCAAGATCTCGCCGGCTGGGAGAATGTCGCGCACGCCGCCCGCCGACTGGCCCATGGCGAAGGCGGAGCGATCGGGATCGAGGCCGTCGATCTGGCCGCCGATGCCGCCCATGACCCCGGCGCGGCTCGAAAGGATCGCCTGCTGCGGGAAGGGCTGGATGTCGGCCGGGCGGGTCTCCCACTCCTCGACGTAGGGGTTCTTTTTCACCCGCATGGGTTTGCCGGAATAGGATCGCGTGCGGATGGTGTCCTCGTCGGAGGCCTCGACGATCACCTCGCGGTACATCTGGCCGGCGTGGGCTTCCTCGGACGCGATGAACCGGGTGCCCATCCAGACGCCCACTGCGCCAAGGCTGAGCGCGGCGGCCAGGCCCCGGCCGTCATAGAGCCCGCCTGCGGCCACCACAGGGATCTTCACCGCCTCCACAGCCTGGGCCACCAGCGGCAGGGTGCCGACGAGCCCTGTGTGCCCGCC
>JAYVDG010000012.1:0-2940 GCA_043749525.1 Phenylobacterium sp. | reverse complement strand
CCGTCCGTCGTCAGGGTGGCCCCCTCCCCCAGGATCTGATCGAAGCGGCCTGACCCCAGCGCGGTCAGCGCGGCCTCGACGGATGGTACGACCTCCAGAGCGCGGACCTGGCTCTGCAGCACAGCGCGCAACATGCTCTGGGCGAGGGGATTGGCCTCGATGAGCAGCACCGCGCTGGCCGCGAGATCCGCGCCATCCGTGGGGCCAGCCGAGGCCTTGCTGCCATGGGCGGCGCCCACAGCGCGAACCAGGGGAAGGGTCACGGTGAAGACCGACCCCACCCCGGGCTGGCTTTCGACCCTCACGTCACCGCCCATGGCCTCGGCCAGGTTGCGGCAGATGGTGAGGCCAAGGCCGGTGCCGCCGTGGCGCCGGGTGAGCCCCCCATCGGCCTGCTTGAAGGATTCGAAGATCTCCTCGACCTGCTCCGCCGGGATGCCGATCCCGCTGTCGCCGACCTCCAGGATCAGGACTTCGCCCTCGCCCCGTGTCTCGGCCCGCGCCGCTAGCCGGACGGCGCCCAGGTCGGTGAACTTGATGGCGTTGGACATCAGGTTGAAGAGGATCTGACGCAGGCGGGTGGGGTCCTCGACGATGCGCGCAGGCGCGGCGTCGAGGTCCAGCTTGAGCTCCAGCCCTTTTTCACGCGCCCGCCCCGACCACAGCTGCCCAGTTTCCCGCAGGATCTGGGCGAGGTCGACGTCGCTACGCGCGATGGTCAGGTTGCCCGTCTCCATCTTGGCGATGTCGAGGATGTCGTCCACGAGGGCCCGCATGGTCTCCCCGGCCCCCTGAACCAGCGCGATCCGTTCCCGCACGTCAACGGCGATCTTGGGGTCGGCCAATAGGATCTGGGTCATGCCGAGAATGCCGTTCAGCGGCGTGCGGATCTCGTGGCTGGTGGTTGCCAGGAACTCCGTCTTGGCCTTGAGCGCCTTTTCCAGCGACGCGTTCGAGGCGCTGAGGCTGACGTTGGCGGCCCGCACCTGATTGCGGCTCCGGCGTAGCGACACCATCCCGAAGGCCAGCAGGGCCAGGATCAGGGTTGAGCCGCCCAGCAGCACCTGGGTGATCAGGTTACGGGACCGGGCGAGCGCGATGTCGCGCTTCAGCTGGCCGGACTTGAGATTGGCGATCTTCAGGTCCTGGTTGGCGAAGTCGAACCGGGCGGCCATCAGGGCAGCGTTGGTGTTGGCCGCCAGGGCGCGCGCTTCGTCGTCCAGCCGCTTGAAGGCCTCGAGATGGGCCAGGGCCCGGTGATCGTCGCCCAGGCGGGTGTAGACCTCATAGGCCGTGTGGTGGAAGTCCCGATAGGGCAGGCTGGTGGTCGCCAGGTCTACGCCGTCGAAGGTCGCGCGAAGATCGGCCGCCGCTTGCTGAAGGTCGCCTCGCCGCAGCGCCACCTGAGCCGCCACGCCGCTAAGATAGGGCCGCTCCTGGGCCGCCTGCTCGCCACGCGCCAGCTGGAAGCCGCGGGCGATGGCGGCGTCGGCGGCCCTGGGATGGCCTGCGAGGACCTCGGCCGAGGCCAGGTTGGTGAGGATGTGAGCCTCGAGCATGGGGCTGTCCATGTCCTCGGCCACCTTGAGGGCGAGACGGAATTCCTTCAGCGCCTCGGCCAGCCTGCCCATTTCCTTGTAGGCGTTGGCCTTGTTGTTATAGGCGGTCAGCAGCAGGGCGGGGTCGGCCTGATAGGCCTCGGCCGACTGGTCGTAATATTGCAGCGCCCGCGGGTAGTCGCCGGCGTCCTGATAGATCGAACCAATGTCCTGCAGCGCGATGGCCTGACTGCGGGGCTCGCCAGCAGCCCGAAAGATGTCGTGGGCGTTTTGGAAATCTTGCAGGGCAGGCTGAACCTTTCCCTCGGTGGCGCGGGCGGCGCCGCGAGCCATCATCAGGTCACCATGCAGCTTGGTGTTGGGTTGATGAGCGATGGCGGCGAGTGCCTGGCCGATCACCGGCTCTGCGTCCATGGCATGGTTGGTGCGGATCAGCGCCTCGGCTTCCAGCCACTGGGCGATGGCGATCCGCGCCGGCCGGCCGGGGCGCCCGTCTGCAGTGGCGACGGCCAGCGCCTCGCGGGCGCGCGCCAGGGCGATCTGCGGATCGCTCATCATCGCCTGCTTGGAGGCGTCGATCACCGTTTCGAACTTGGTTGGCTCGACAGAACGCGCCGCGAGCGCGGGGCCCGACAAGCTCGCCGAAAGAAGCAGCGCCAATGCGCCCGCCTTGAGGATTTTCCGCGTCACTTCGTCGCCTCCACAGCCACGAACACCCTGACGCCGGCTTCCTTAATTTGTCGCTAAATCAAAGCTGTAGCTTGGGATCAAGCCATCACGGCGACCGAGTTTCCGCGGTTGACGAGCACCGCAGCGATGGCGTCGAAGAGCGACCCCATGTCCACCGGCTTGTGCAGCACATCATCGGCGCCGGCCTCGGCGCTGTCGGCGAGGATCGACGGGGCGACGTCGGCGGTCACCATGATGATCGGCACGTCGGCCTTGGCGTCCGTGCGCGCGCGGATCCGGCGAACGGCGGCCAGCCCGTCCATGCCCGGCATCCGCAGATCCATCAGGATGAGGTCGTAGGCGGTCTCATCTATCATCCGTAGGCCGGTCTCGGCCTCCGGGGCCTCAGCCATCTCGACGCCGGCCGCGCCGAGCATGTCCTTGACGACCCGGCGATTGATCTCGTGGTCGTCGACAAAGAGGACGCGCATGGGGATCACCTGCTCAGGGGCTGATGGGCTTAGATCGACGGATTTGGGAGAAGGCGCCCGGGCGGAAGGCCCGCCCAGGCGTTTGATCAGAACCCGAGGCGCACCCGGCCGCCGACCATATAGCTGTCGGTGCGACCCGCTGCAGACGGATTGACGTCCGCGCGTCCGAACAGGCTGAGGTCGGCGTCGCCCACCTTGCGGCCATAGAGCACCTCGGCCGC
>JAYVDG010000011.1:0-8105 GCA_043749525.1 Phenylobacterium sp. | reverse complement strand
TCTCGGGCGCCTCGCCGGGCGGCGGCGTCTCGCCGTATCCGGCGGTGAACACCGGCGAACAGTCGCGCTTCTATATCCCCAACACGAACCCGGGCCTGATCGCCCTTCTGGGCCAGATCGCCACGGCGAATTGCGCCGGTCCGGTGCTTCCGTACGGCGTGGATGCGGCGACCTGCGCCGCAGGCCTCTCGGTCGCGCAAGCCGGGGCGACCAATGCCGGCCTCTACGGCGTGACGGGCAGCCAGACGGCCTGGCGTCCGGTCGGCTTCGCCGGCAACCCCTACACCTCCGACCGTCACAGCCACTATTCGTACAAGACCGACACCTTCCGCGTCGCGGGCGGGTTCAAGGGCAAGTTCGAGAACGGTATCGGCTGGGATGCGAGCCTGACCTACCAGGAGCAGGACTTTAACTACAACCTGCAGGACACTTCGGTGAACCGCCTGCAGCTCGGTCTTCGCGGCTACGGCAGCCGCGCCGGCAACGCCGACCAGTGCACCTCGACGGAAACGGCCAACTTCACCACCAACGCCGGCAACGCGGCCCTGGGCTGCTTCTATTTCAACCCCTTCACCAACGCGATCGCGCAAAGCACCTCGAACGTCCCGGCCAACCCCTACTATGTGGCCAGTTCCTCAACGATCGCCGGCCTGAACGACGCCGTCGCCAACCGCGGGTCCGTCTTCGACTGGATGGAGGAAGAGCAGCGCAACGAGATCCAGACCAAGCTGTTCGTCGCTGACCTGGTCTTCAACGGCGAGAGCCCGTTCAAGCTCTGGGGTTCGGACAATATCTCCTGGGCGGCCGGCGGTCAGTTCCGCTACGACCGTCAAATCCAGGATCCCGACACCGCCTATGACGCCAACGCCACGCCGTGCGTCGACAGCCCGCCTTACGGCGACGGTTCGCCGTACTGCCCGACGACGGCCAATGGCCCGTTCCTGTTCAACGCCAACCTGCGTCCCTATGACGTGGAACGAAAGATCGGCTCGGGCTTCTTCGAAGTGCGCCTGCCGATCACCGACAGCCTCGAAGGGTCCGTCGCTGGCCGCTACGAGTACTACCAAGGCCAGGGCGACACCTTCAATCCGAAGGCCGCCCTGCGTTGGCAGGCTCTGGACTGGTTCGCCCTGCGCGGTTCGGTCTCCACCACCTACCGGGCTCCGGCGGCGACAACGACCACCACCAACTTCGCGCGGAACCTCACCAACGCCTCTGGCACCTACCGGGCCAACGACCTCTACGGCAACCCGGACCTGTCTCCGGAAACCGCGCTCACCTACAGCGTTGGCGCCGTGGTCAAGATCGGCGGCTTCGACGCCACCGTCGATTACTGGAGCTTCGACTTCAAGGATCAGCTGACCTCGGAAGCCACGCTCGATCTGCTGAACTTGATGTTCCCGACCACCCCGGCCCAAAATCGGGTCCAGCCCGGCGTGGCCAACAACTGCGGCGTCGCGGCCTTGGCCGCGCGGTTCACGTTCGATCCCGCCGGCTGCTCCGGCGGCCGTGGGTCGGTTCTCTCCTACCGCACCCAGTACATCAACGGCGGCAAGGTGAAGACCGACGGGATCGACTTCCAGGCGAACCTGGCGGTCGGTGAATTGTTCGGGGGGGATCTGACGACGGGCTTCGACGGCACCTACCTGCTGAACTACGACGACGAATCCTACTCCATCGAAGGCTACAAGGTCGCCGATGGCGTGTCGAAGCGGGCGGGCACCTATCGCGCTTCCATCTTCACCGGCTACAACCGCCTGCGGGCCAACGCCTATGTGAACTGGGCGATGGGCGGCCAGAACCTGCGCCTCCAGGTTCGGCACGTCTCCTCGACGACGCAGATCGAGCCCAACTCGATCAACATCGCCGCGGCGGTGAAGTCGACAACCAAGATCGCTGAATACTGGCAGACCGACCTGACCTACCGGGCCGAACTGCCGTGGGATACGGCGCTGACTCTTTCGGTGATGAACCTCCTCGACAAGGATCCGCCCTTCGCGATCGGCACCCAGTACAACTATGATCCGGGCAGCGGAAATCCGCTTGGCCGTGTGTGGTCGGTGGGTGTGAAGAAGCGCTTCTAGGACCCGGTCTGGGGCCATCGGCCCCCGCCCAGCGAACGAAGGAACGCCGCCCTCTCACGAGGGCGGCGTTTTCTTTTGGGTCGGCGAGAGGGATTCCCCAGTCGGCTGATGAGTCGGCCTCCGGGCCGATCGGCTTGATTAACGAGGGCGTCGTGTTCCGTAGCGGCGCCCTGCCTTTCACTTCTCCGGCACGGCGCGTCTTTGATGCAACACCGCGGCGGCTGCCAATGCGGCGCCGCACTCGACTTCCGCGCTCGCGTCGACGACCGTGCTCAATATGCACCTTTAGATAGGATATCGTTGGTATCCAAATTCCCATTCAGCCTTCCGTGGCGGGGAACCAGGGCCCGGGGCCCCCCGACCTCGTCCGCGCCCAACACACAACCTCTTGTTTCAGACTGGCCGCCGAAACATCGACAATTCGGCTCTCGCTGGGTGCACCGCAGCACGTAACGCCGTTATGTTTCGCCAGTGAAAAATTTGTGGCGTCGCCACGCTCCCCGTCGGAAGATCATTTCTTCGCAAGAGTCAAAATTCGCCCACCGCAAAAAGGGCGATTCTCGAGGGGGAAACCAAGTTGATTTTCAAAAGCAGATATTTCTGCGGCGGTTCCATGCTGTCCCTGGCGCTCGCCATCGGGGCGGCCGGCGCAGCCTCCGCCCAAACCACGCAGCCCGCATCGACCACGGTCGAAGAGGTCGTGGTCACCGGCTCATTCATCGCCGGAACGTCGGAAAAGGCAGCTCAGCCGGTCGACGTGATCGGTGTGCAGGAACTGGCCAAGCAGGGCGCCCCTAGCGTCGTGCAGTTGGTCAAGACCCTGACCGCCGCGCAATCCTCGCTGGGCGAAAGCAACCGCTACAACGGCGGCGCCGGCACGGCCTCGATCAACCTTCGCGGTCTGGGCTCGTCTCGCACCCTGGTGCTGATGAACGGTCGACGCCTCGCCGACACCACCGCCGCGGCCTTCCAGGGCGGCGGCCAAGACCTGAACTTCATGCCGACGGCCGCCATCGGCCGGATCGAGATCCTGAAGGACGGCGCGGCCGCCACCTACGGCTCCGACGCCGTGGCCGGGGTCGTGAACTTCATCACCCGCAAGGACCTCGACGGTTTCGAGTTCAACGGCAACTATGCCCTCATCAAGGACTCTGACGGCGACTACGACGCCAGTCTCGCCTACGGCAAGGTGTTCGACAACGGCAATGCCCTGATCACCGTCGGCTATCGCGCTCGCGGCCGCCTGGACGCCCAGGATCGCGATTTCGCGGTCCGGCCGTTTGAGTCGGTGTTCTACGGCGGCTGGTCCGGCTCGGCGAGCCCGGGCTCCTATGGCACGCCCAGCGGCGGCCCGCTGTTCCGCGACAACGGCTGTAATGTCCTGGGCTCCCAGGAACTCTCCGGCGGCCTCAAGCCGGTGGCCAGCGGCGGCGCGCTCTGCCGTTACCAGTTCAGCAACTTCAATGACCTGGTGAACGAAGAGCACCACTATCAGTTGTACGGCGAGGTCAATTTCGACCTGTCCGACAAGACCAGGTTCCACGCCGAAGTCGCCTGGAACCGCAACGCGGTGGTGGACCAGCGGATCTCGCCGGCCAACCTGACCACCCAGTTCCCCACCGCCAACACGTCGGCTTCAACGGCGCCTCCGGGCTACAACAACCAGACGCGTTACTTCGTCCCGGCCAACAACCCTGGCCTGATCGCCCTGCGCACGAATTGCGCCGCTCCTCTGACCGCAGCGCAGTGCGCGGGCATGGCGGCGGGCGTTACCACCAGCCAGACCGCCTGGCGCCTGATCGGCGTCGAGGGCCACCCGCTCAATCCGGACGGCGCCGACCACCAGCAGATCGAGCAGACCCAGTATCGGGTTTCCGCCGGTCTGAACGGCCGGTTCCAAGGTGGTCTCCTGGACGGCATCGGCTGGGACACCGCCCTGACCTTCATGGAAAACAAGGGCATCACCACCACCAACGACCTGCTGGTGAACCGCATCCAGCGGGCCTTCAACGGCCTGGGCGGCGCGGGTTGTAACTACAACACCGGCACGCCGGGCGTTGGGGCGTGCAAGTATCTTAACCCCTTCAGCAATGGCATCGCCACCAGCGCCATCAACGGGAACACCAACCCCTACTACGTCGCTTCTGTCGCCAATGACCCTGAGATGAAGGCCTGGCTGTACGGCCAGTACACCAACGTCGCCACCAATCAGATCCTGGTGTTCGACGCGGTTATGAACAAGGAGACCAGCATCGCGCTGGCCGGCGGCAACATCGCCTGGGCGGCCGGGGTGCAGTATCGCTTCTCTCGCACTCAGGACGACTGGACCGATCTCGGCGACGTGCAGGCCACCCCTTGCGTCGATTCGATCGACGGTCAGCAGGGGCTCTGCGCCAACCCGACGGGTCCATTCGTCTTCTTCGGCGCCCAGAAGGACATCGACGTCGATCGTCGCGTCGGCGCGGTGTTCGCGGAGGTCAAGCTTCCGGTTCTCGACACCCTTGAGGTCAGCGGCGCCGTGCGTCACGAAGACTTCGGCGGCAATGTCGGCTCCACCACCAACCCGCGGATTTCGGCCCGCTGGCAGGCGCTGGACTGGCTGGCCTTCCGGGGCTCGGCCGGCACGACCTTCCGCGCCCCCGGCCAGGCGGCCGTGACGCCCGGCAGCAGCAAGGGTGTCCGCAACATCTCGGGCTCGTACCGTGCCGTCGTGACCGAGAACAATCCGTTCCTGCAGCCTGAGACGGCGACCACGGGTAACCTCGGCGTGCTCGTCAATGTCGGGGGCTTTACCGCCTCGGTCGATTACTGGACCTTCGACTTCAAGAAGGAACTGATCGTTGAGGATGCGGGCCAGTTGCTCGCCGCCCTCAACGCCACCAACTGCGCCAAGCCCGCCTTCGCGGCGCGCTTCGTGAATGTCGGCGGCGCCCCTGTCTGCACCACCGCAGCCAATGTGCTGCAGGCGACCATCAAGATCGTCAATGGTCAGAACACCAAGACCTCGGGCTATGACCTGCGCGGCCAGTACGAGTTCGACAACTTCTTCGGCATGGACTTCTTCGACACCAAGGTGACCGTGGGTGCCGAAGCCACCCTGACCAAGGAATACAAGCGCGGCGCCACCACCCTGTTTGAAGATCCGTCGATCGTCATCGCTCCGGCGCTTGATCGGGCCGGCGTGCATGACCTGGCGGGCGAGTTCTACTCGTTCCCCAAGACCCGCGCCTCGGCCTTCATCAATGTGGCGGGTGAGAACTGGAACCTGCGTTACCAGATGCTGTATCGCGAAGGCACGACTCAAGCGCCCGTCGCTGCGGCGCCGGTCTGCCTGGGTGACGTCCACGCCGGAACCACCGCAGACTGCCGCTACAACTACGGCACGGGCGTCTATGCGAGCGTTGGGAAGCTGGATGACTACTTCCAGCACGACGTGAACTTGCAGATCAACCTGCCCTGGGAAACGACGGTCAATCTGAGCGTGCAGAACCTGCTCGATACCGATCCGCCCTTCGCCCAGAGCTTCTACAACTACGACGTCACCAACGGGAACCCGCTGGGCCGCGTCTTCAAGGTTGGCCTGAAGAAGACCTTCTAATCCAGGCCAGGCCGGCGGCGGCCGACATCCCGCCGCCGGACCTGCCAACGCAACTGAAGGGCGTCGTCCAGCCGGACGGCGCCCTCTTTTTTTGGTCAGGGGCGGTTGTGGGACGGCAGGGCCGCGATTTCCTCGGGGGTGAGCTCGCGCAACCCGCGCACCTCGCACCGCTCCGCCCGGCCGAAGGGGCCTTGGGCGATGATGGAGGCGTCCAGGGGGGAGCAGATGAAGGACGAGCTGCGCGACTTGATGGCGATCTTGTTGCTCGACCCGAGGTCGGGGCAGATTCCCATCAGGTCCAGCTGATAGACGTCGCGCACCCCCACCCGGATGTTCAGGGTCCTGTCGTCCACCACGGCGAAGTTGGAGACATTGCGGGCCGAGAAGCAGGCCTTCCTGGCGGTGGCTGCCGCAGCTTGACTGGCGGCCAGGCTCAATAGCAAGGCCGCCAGGGTGAACCGATAGGGTTTCATGGCATGGATCCTCAGCAGGGCCGCATCCCGGCCCCTATGGCCTAACGCCTGGGACGGAATTGCGGCCACGACGTTGCGCGCGCCGGCGAAAGCGGATCGGATCGACCAGGTCGGCCAAAGCCACGGGCAGGGGAGATGGGGCGCCCAAGGCCAGGGCCGCCACATGCTCGGCCAGCAGGGGGGCGAGGCTGAACCCCCGGGAGCCGAAGCCGCCCAGCAGGAAGAGCCCCGGCTCGGCCCCCGGCGCCGCGCCCGCCAGGGGCAGGCGGTCGGCGGTGGAGGCGCGTATGGCGGCGCGGCCCTCCAGCGGCGTGTCGGCGATCCGCGCGGCGAGGCCTGGCAGTGCGGCGGTGAGGGCGGCGCGGTTGCGGTCGTGGTCGGCGGCCCGCAGGTCTGTCGCCACATCGTCGCGGTCGTGGGTGGCGCCAAACAGCAGGCCGTCGCGGGTCGGCAGAACATAGCCGCCCCAGGCCGCGGCCGGGGCTTGTTCGCCGCCTATCGTCCAGCTGGCCTGACCGCGCACAGGCTGGAGGTCCGGTTCGGGCCACAGGGCCTGGTGGCCAGTGGCGAGGATCACCGCCTCAACCTCCGCGATTGTCTCGCCCTGCGCACCGGTCAGGCGCCAGACGCCCTCCTGCCAGGTCACGGCCGACACCGTGGCCTGCCGGATCTCGCCACACCAGGCGGCGAGCACGGCCGTCGGTTCGAGGACCAGGGCGCCGACGAGGTCCAAGGCGGCCGGCGCGGCTTCCCCCATCCGGGCCGTGATCGCCTCGGCGTCGCGCGGGACCAGGGCGCCGGGCTCGAAGAGGTCGCAGGCGGCGATCTTGGCGAACCGCGCCAGGTCCCGGTCGCCGCCGGCGAACTGCAGGACCCCTCGGGAGAGAATAGCGTCCGGGACCCCCTCGTAGAGGCTCCGCGCGCGCTGGTAGGCCTGGGCGAACAGGGCGGCCAGCGGCCCGAGGGCGGCGTCCAGCCGGGGGGTCGCCAGGGCGGCGGGGTTGCCCGACGCGCCGGCCCCAGGGTGATCGGTCTCGATCAGCAGCGGCTCGCAGCCCAGGGCGCGCAGGGCGCGGGCCGCGCTGACCCCGGCGATCCCCGCTCCGACGATGGCCACCCGCCGCGCGGGCGCCGAAAGGGGTTCGCCGGGCAGGACGGCCTCCAGCCGCTGGCGCTTGCGGCCGTGGCCTGCTCGCTTCTCGACGGTGAACCCCGCGGCCTGCAATCCGCGGCGCACGGCGCCCGCCACGGTGAAGGTCGCCGCCCGAGCGCCGGGTGTCGAACGCGCCGCGACAAGGGCCAGCAGAGCCTCGTCCCACATGCCGGGATTGAGAGCCGGGGAGAAGCCGTCGAGGAACCAGGCGTCGGCCTCTCCCCGCCAACCTTGCAGGGCCTGATGGGCGTCCATCACGGCCAGGTCCAGGGTGGCGGAGACCTCCGGCAGGTCGACCCGGTGGAAGCCTCGCGCCTGGCCCGGCCAGCGGTCGGTCAGCCGTTGCGTGAGATCGGCCAGTTCCGGCCAGGCGGCGAGCGCCCGGCGGGCCTCGTCGGGACTGAGGGGATGGGCCTCAAGGCTGAAGATGTGCAGATGGGCGCCGGGCTCCGCCGTCGCGCGCCACAGGTCCAGGAGGGCCAGGATGTTCAGGCCAGTGCCGAAGCCCAGTTCTCCCACGACGAACCGATCGCGCCCGGCCCAGGCCTGGGGCAGGCCGCAGCCCGCCAGGAAGACGGCGCGCGACTCTGCCAGGCCGTCCTCCGTGGAGAAATAGACGTCGCCGTACAGCCGCGAGCGCGGCTGGCCGTCATCGGCCCAGACAAGCGGTGAAGGCGTGGTTGGATCGCTCATGGGACCGGGCAACGAAAAGGGCCGCCCCCGGATGGGGACGGCCCTTCGTAAACGCAGATGCGTCGAGAAGCTTAGTGCTTCGCGGCTTCGGCGGCGGCGGCGGC
>JAYVDG010000010.1:0-2944 GCA_043749525.1 Phenylobacterium sp. | reverse complement strand
CCGAAGCAGGACCAGACAATGCTGCAGTCGGCGCTGAGGCTGAGCTTTTAGGACGACTCCTTCTCCCCTTGCGGGAGAAGGTGGCCCTGCGGAGCAGGGTCGGATGAGGGGTCGATTGGCCTCTCGGGTTAGGGCCTTGCAGAATGCGCGGAGAGGGGGTGCGACCCCTCATCCGACCGGCCACCTTCTCCCGCAAGGGGAGAAGGAGTCGTCCTAAAAGCTCAGCCTCAGCGCCGACTGCAGCATTGTCTGGTCCTGCTTCGGCGCGACGCCCGCCAATACGCGGGAGGGCCGGTCGCTCTCGACGTGCAGGGCCTCGAACACCAGAGAGGCATGGTCGTTCAGGTGCTGACGCCAGGCGGCGGCGAGCGCCCAGCCGGTCTCGTCATTGTTGTCGGCCACCTTGTAGGTGCGGTCGTTGGTCTCGAACCAGTCGGCCCGGGCCGAGAGCTGGTTGTCGCCATAGGCGCGGCTGGCCATCAGGTAGGCTGAGTGGAAGCCCATATCCACCCAGTGGCCGCCGGCCGCGCGGTAGCCCATCAGGGTCTCGCCCGACATCGCCTGGGCCAGGATCTTCGTGCGCTCATCGACCTGGATCTTGGCCCCGACGTTCAGGAACCGCGTCTCCCAGGCCCACTGCTTGTCCTGCACGGCGATGCGGTCGCCGGCGTTGTCGTAATAGGTGGCGTTCAGCACCACCGGGGCGGGCGGGCGCCACTCCAGGCGGCCGTAGAAGCCGGCGCGGTTGTCCAGCTCCAGCACCGGATAGGTCTCGGGCGCCTGCTTGGGCGCCATGTAGGCCGACAGCGGCGGCAGCTCGAACTCGGTATGGGCGCCGGTCTTCACCCCGTGCAGGGCCCAGCCCCGGAAGGTCAGCAGGGTGCCGGCGGTGTCGTTCCAGCCGAAGGCGCCGAGCGTGGCCGAGACCTCATGTCCGCCGAACCGGTGATCCAGGCTGGCCTCGACCCCGGTCACCTTCACCTCTTCGCCGATCCAGCTGTTGATGGCCGAGGCGGTCAGCATGTCGCGATTGGTCCAGGCGATCCCGTCATGCTCCATGGAGACCGGCGGATAGAACAGGCCCGCCCGGCCCGAGACTCGGCCCCAGGGCGCCGGCGGTCCGCGGAACTTCAGATAGGCCTCGCCAACATCGAGCTTGGGATCGAGCCTGGGCTGCAGTTCGGCGGTGACCACGCCGCTGAAGGCGAAATTGAAACGCGGCTTCCATTCCAGGGCCGCATTGGCCAGCGAGAGGCCGTCGTCATTGCCCGAGGCGCTGGTCTTGCCGAACCCGCCGTCCAGCCAGCTTGTTTCGCCGCCCGCGGCCGAGAGCCGAATGTCGGCGATCCCGTGCAGGGTTTCGGGTCCGAAGATGCGCGATTGCGCCTGGGCGGTCCCGGCGCCGAGCGCCAGCAGGACCGCGCCGATCCCTCCCACTGCCTGCCTCACGGCGTCCCCCGTCAGCCGTAGCTGCGTTTCATCCCGGGATCGTCGCGCATAAAGATCAAAAGTTCATTGAGGGGCTGGGGCTTGGCGATCAGGTAGCCCTGGATGGCGTCGCAGCCCATGGCCGCCAGCAGCTGGAAGGCGTCGGGCTTCTCCACCCCCTCGGCGGTGACCTTGAGGCCCAGGCTGTGGGCCAGATCGATGGTGGAGCGCACGATCAGGGCGTCGCGCTGGCTCTCGGTGACATCCATGATCAGCGAGCGGTCGATCTTCAGTTCCTGGCCGCGGATCTGCTTGAGATAGGCGAGCGACGACAGCCCGGTGCCGAAGTCGTCGATGGAGATCGAGACGCCCGCCTCGCGGAACCGGTCCAGCACCTCAAAGGCGATGTCCGGATTCTCGATGACCGCGGTCTCGGTGATCTCGAAACAGAGCTTGCCCACCGCCTGCGGGGCCATGCGGTCCACCAGGTCGGCGAAGTCGCGGTCTCCCAAGAGGCGGCCGGAGATGTTCACCGAGATCTCCATCTCGTGGCCCTGCTTGGCCAACTTGGCCTGGTCTTCGATAGCCTGACGCAGGACCCAGTCGGTGAGGGTTCGGATGTGGCCGGTCTCCTCGGCCATGGGGATGAACAGGTCAGGCCGCAGCAGGCCCCGCGTCGGGTGGCGCCAGCGCACCAGGCCCTCGGCGGCGTTCACGGTGCGCGCCCGCAGGTCGAACTTGGGCTGGTGATAGAGCTCGATATGGCCCGACCGGATCGCCCAGAGCATGCCGCTCATCAGCGCCAGGTTGGAGGACGGGTCGCCATAGGCCTCGGCGTCGAAGAAGGCGATCTTGCGCCGGCTGGCCCGGGCCTGATCGAAACCAATATTGGCCCGCTCGATGGCGGCGCCAGGCGCGTCGCCAAGGCTGATGGGGGCCAGGCCCACAGTCAGCGCCACGTCGATGGCGTCGCCACCGATATGCAGGGGCTGCTCAAGGTCCCCCAGCAGGTGCAGCATCAAGGCCTCGGCCGCGCTCTCGCTGGCCGCCTCGAAGGCCAGCGCCAGGACGTCGGTGGAGAGCCTCGCCACCAGGCCGCGCGGCTGCAGGCTGGCCAGCCGTTCGCCGACCTCGCGGATCACCTGGGCGGCGGGCGCATAGCCGATGGCGCCACGCACATGGGCGAAGCGGTCGATCCCCAGCACGGCCACGAACAGGCCCACGTCGTCGGGCGCGCTCAGGACATCCAGGCCCTTTTCGAGGGACAGGCGGTTGGGCAGGCCGGTCTCGGCGTCGTGGTGGGCCAGGTGGGTGATCCGCCGCTCGCGCTCGCGAATCTCGGTGGCCATGATGTTGAAGCTCTCGGCCAGGCGACCGATCTCGTCGTGGCTCTCCACCGGCACATGGGCGTCCTCGCCGCGCTGCAGCCGGCGCGCGCCCTCGTCGAGGGCGGAGATCGGGCGGGTGACGCTCTTGGCCAGCGTCCAGCTGCCATAGATCACCAGCAGCAGGCCCA
>JAYVDG010000009.1:0-2951 GCA_043749525.1 Phenylobacterium sp. | reverse complement strand
CATCGCCATCGCCAGGAGGATCGTCGTCGCCGCAAACAGCATCCTAAAAGCCAACCAGCCCTGGCAGAAGACCGCTTGACCCAACACAGTCGCCGGCTCTACGGCCCTGCGGGCCTTGGCCGGGATGACGGGTTTACAGAACTTCCACCGTCAGATTGCCGTTGGTGTAGACGCAGATCCTGGCGGCGATCGCCATGGCGTCCCGGGCCAAGGCCTCGGCGCTCTTGTCGGTCTCCATGAAGGCGAGCGCGGCGGCGAGCGCGTAGTTGCCGCCCGAGCCGATGGCCGCCACCCCGGTCTCCGGCTCCAGCACATCGCCGACCCCGGTGACGGTGAAGATGTTGTCCTTGTCGGCCACCAGCAGCATGGCCTCCAGCCGCCGCAGGTAGCGGTCGGTGCGCCAGTCCTTGGCCAGGTCGACACAGGCCCGGGCCAGCTGGTCGGGATACTGCTCCAGCTTGGCTTCCAGGCGTTCGATGAGGGTCAGGGCGTCGGCGGTCGCGCCTGCGAAACCCGCGATCACCTTGCCGCCGGCCAGGGTGCGGACCTTGCGGGCGTTGCCCTTGACGATGGTCTGGCCCATCGACACCTGACCGTCGCCGGCGATGACGGTATGGCCGTCCTTGCGCACGGCCAGGATGGTGGTGCCGTGCCAGTCGGGAAAGTTGCTAGGATTGCTCATGTCCGCCGATGTGAGCAGGCGAAGGGTCCAGGTCAAGGTCGATGAGTTTTTCCGATGACGAGGTCGAACGTTATGCCCGCCACCTGGTGCTGCGCGAGGTCGGCGGTCCCGGCCAGCAGCGGCTGAAGGCGGCCCGCGTGCTGATCGTGGGGGCCGGAGGGCTCGGCGCGCCCGCCGCCCTCTACCTGGCCGCCGCCGGGGTCGGGACCCTGGTGCTGGCCGATCCGGACAAGGTTGACGTCTCCAACCTGCAGCGCCAGGTGATCTACACGCAAGGCGATGTGGGCCGCTGCAAGGTGGAGGCCGCCGCCGACCGACTGACGGCGCTGAACCCCCACGTCCATGTCGAGCGGGTCCCGGTCCACCTGGAAGTGGCCAATGCGCGCGCCCTGGTGCGCGGCTGCGACCTGGTGCTGGACGGCACCGACGACTTCGCCACCCGCTTCACCGTCAACGCCGCCTGCGTGGCAGAGCACGTGACCCTGGTGTCCGGCGCCATCGGCCGCTGGACCGGCCAGATCGGGGTGTTCCGCCGCGCCCCCTGCTACCGCTGCCTGGTGCCGGATGTCCCGCCGGACGCTGAGACCTGTTCCGCCGTCGGCGTGGTCGGCGCCCTGGCCGGCGTCGTCGGCTCGATGATGGCCCTCGAGGCCATCAAGGTCCTGACCGGGGCCGGCGATCCGCTCACCGGCCGCCTGCTGATCTATGACGGTCTGTCGGGCGAGACCCGCACCGTCAGGATCGGTCCCGACCCCGAGTGCGAGGTCTGCGGCGGTCGGGCCTGAATCCGTTGCGCCCGTCACAGGGCGCGCCTAGCTGTGGGGAAGCCCAAAGGAGCGCCCCATGAAGTATAACCAGCTTGGCCGGACCGGCCTGTTCGTCTCGGAAATCTGCCTGGGGACCATGACCTTCGGCGGCGACAACGACGCGGGCATTTGGAAGATGATCGGGGCGCTGGGTCAGGGCGAGGTGGACGGCATCGTCGGCCAGGCCCTGGCGGCCGGGGTCAACTTCATCGACACCGCCGACGTCTACGCCTTCGGCCAGTCGGAAAAGCTGCTGGGTCAGTCGCTGAAGAACCTGGGCGTGGCCCGCAAGGACGTGGTCCTAGCCACCAAGGTGTTCGGCGAGATGGGGCCCGGCCCCAACGACAAGGGCGCCAGCCGCGGCCACATCATGGATTCGGTGCAGGGCAGCCTGGATCGCCTGCAGACCGACCACATCGACCTCTACCAGATCCACGGCAACGACACCGTCACTCCCATCGAGGAGACCCTGCGCGCCCTGGACGACCTGACCCGCCAGGGCCTGGTGCGCTATGTCGGCGTCTCCAACTGGACGGCCTGGAAGATCGCCAAGGCCCTGGGGATCAGCGCGGCCCGCGACTACGCCCGCTTCGAGACCCTGCAAGCCTACTACTCCATCGCCGGCCGCGACCTGGAGCGCGAGCTGGTCCCCATGCTGACGGAGGAGAAGGTGGGCCTGATGGTCTGGTCGCCCCTGGCCGGGGGTCTGCTCTCGGGCAAGTTCGGTCCCGGCGCGCCGGCGGTGAACGGTGCGCGGCGCACCAACTTCGACTTCCCGCCGGTCAATACCGACCGCGCCTGGCCGGTGGTGGCCGCCATGCGCGAGATCGGCGAGGCCCACCGCGTCTCGGTGGCCCGCGTGGCCCTGGCCTGGCTGCTCTCCAAGCAACACGTGATGAGCGTGATCATCGGCGCCAAGACCATCGAACAGCTGGACGACAATCTGGCCGCCGTGGACCTGGCCCTGACGCCCGAGCAGATCGCCAAGCTCGACGAGATCAGCGCCCTGCCGTCGGAATATCCGGGCTGGATGCTGGAGCGCCAAGGTGGCGCGCGACGGCCCAAGCCCTTCAGGGTGAAAACCTAACCGTCAGAGCGGCGCCTTTCCATGATCGTCATCCCCGGGCTTGTCCCGGGGACCCATGATCTCCGCCTTTCCGCTGGTCGTGCGGCAGATGCCGCGAATGCTTGCTGTGCCACGGAGACCATGGGTGGCCGGGACAAGCCCGGCCATGACGATCAAAGAGGGTGACCGGCGGGCCCGAGCCCTACAGCATCGACGTCAGAACCCGGTCCGGCGGCTTGTGGCCGTCCATCCAGGTCTTGATGTTGATGATCACCTTCTCGCCCATCTCGGTGCGGGCCTCCACCGTGGCCGAGCCCAGGTGGGGCAGGAGGACGGCGTTGGGCAGCTTGAGCAGCTTGGGATTGATGGCCGGCTCGAACTCGAAGACGTCCAGGCC
>JAYVDG010000008.1:0-2954 GCA_043749525.1 Phenylobacterium sp. | reverse complement strand
GCCCGTCGGAACGCGCCGAATTCGCCAAGGCCCTGGAGGGCGCGATCTATTCGGCCCGGCGGGCGCGGTTCTGACCTCTAGAGAATGAACCGCGACAGATCGGCGTCCTTGGCCAGGTCGCCGACGTGGGCCTTCACGTAAGACTCATCGATATTGACGGTCTCGCCCGAGCGGTCGGAGGCGGTGAAGCTGATCTCCTCCAGCACCTTTTCCAGGACGGTCTGCAGCCGCCGAGCGCCTATGTTCTCCACCGAGCTGTTCACCGCCACGGCGGCGTCGGCGAGCGCGTCGATGGCCTCAGGTGTGAAGGTCAGGGTCACGCCCTCGGTGGCCAGCAGCGCCTGGTGCTGGACGATCAGGTTGGCCTCGGGCTCGGTGAGGATCCGGCGCATGTCGTCGCGGCTCAGCGGCTTCAGCTCCACGCGGATCGGCAGGCGGCCCTGAAGTTCAGGCAACAGGTCCGAGGGCTTGGCCACATGGAAGGCGCCCGAGGCGATGAACAGCACGTGGTCGGTCTTCACCGGCCCGTGCTTGGTGGAGACCGTGGTGCCCTCGATCAGCGGCAGCAGGTCGCGCTGCACCCCCTCGCGGGAGACGTCGGCGCCGCCGGAGCGTTCTCGGCTGGTGGCCACCTTGTCGATCTCGTCCAGGAAGACGATCCCGTTGTTCTCGGCCAGCTCGATGGCCTCCTGGGTCAGGGCCTCCTGATCCAGCAGTTTGTCGCTCTCTTCCTGGATCAAGGGAGCGTGGGCTGCAGCAACGGTCGTCTTGTGGGTCTTGGTCCGGCCCCCGAAGGCCTTGCCCATCATCTCGCCGAGATTGAGCATCCCCATGTTGGGCTGGCCGGGAATCTCGAACATGCCCGCCCCGCCGCCGGTGTCGGCCAGGGTCAGCTCCACCTCCTTGTCGTCCAGCTCGCCGGCCCGCAGCTTCTTGCGGAAGCTCTCGCGGGCGGCGGTGGAGCCGGGCCCCGTGAGCGCGTCGAGGATGCGCTCCTCGGCGGCGGCCTCGGCCTTGGCCCGGACGGCGGCGCGGCGCTTATCGCGCACCATGCCGAGGGAGATCTCCACCAGATCGCGAACGATCTGGTCGACGTCGCGGCCGACATAGCCGACCTCGGTGAACTTGGTGGCCTCCACCTTCAGGAAGGGGGCCTGGGCCAGGCGCGCCAGGCGGCGCGCGATCTCGGTCTTGCCGACCCCGGTGGGGCCGATCAGCAGGATGTTCTTCGGCGTCACCTCGTCGCGCAGGTTTTCCGGCACGCGACGGCGGCGCCAGCGGTTGCGCAGGGCGACGGCCACGGCCTTCTTGGCCTCGGGGTGACCGACGATGAAGCGGTCGAGTTCGGAGACGATTTCGCGCGGTGAGAATTCGGTCATTGCGCCGTTAGATAGGTACGATTTGCGCTGTTCAAGGCGAAGCGCCCGGCCGCCGTCGGATTCTGCGCGGCCGACGCGTCCTTGGGGCAGGACCCGCGATCAGGAGAGCCGACATGCCGGCGCCCGCCAACACCGACGCCTACCTCGCCACCCTGCCCACAGGCCAGCGCGAGGCGCTGGAAACCCTCCGTCGCCAGATCCTGGCCGCCGCGCCGGGGGCCACGGAGTGCATCAGCTACGGCATGCCTGCCGTGCGGGGAAAGGGCGTGCTGGTCTGGTTCGCCGCCGCCAAGGCCCACTGCGCCCTCTATCGCGGCGGCCAGGTCGAGCACTTCGCCGACCGGCTGGCGGGCTACCAGACCAGCAAGGGGGCGATCCGCTTCCAGCCGGAGAAGCCTTTACCGCCGAAGCTGGTGGCCGACATCGTGGCCCGGCGGATCGAACAGGATGAAGCCGCCGCCGCGGCCCGGGCGGCAAAGCGCAAACGCTAGGCCTTGGGCGGCGAGGCCAGGAGCAGGTCGTAGGCCAGGCCCCAGCCCTTGGGTCCCAGCTGCCAGATGCGGACATAGTGGCCCTGCCGCGCCTGGCCGTCGCGGACCCAGGCGGCGTCGCCATAGGTCCAGGCGAAATCCCCGGCCACGGAGACCTCACCGCCCTGCGGCGGGCTGAAATCGAGGGTCTTGGTGCGGGTGGCCAGTTCGGCGGCCTGGGCCTCGGACGTATTGCCGGGGGCGGCGCGGGAGCCGGCGACGCGGGCTCCCGGGATCAGGACCGGCTTGTAGGCGCTGGCGACATCGACCTTGGCCGCGGCGGCCAGCTTGGCCTCGGCCATGCGGACGTCGGCGAAGGCCGATTCCGGATACTTGCCCTTGGTGGTCGAGACCGGGAGATAGGCTGGCGGCGAACCCTGCGGCGCGGCGCCGACGGGGCTGGACGGCGGGCCGCCGTCATAGATCCACTTCCAGCTTCCACCCGGTTGCCGCTTCCAGACGGTGAAATAGTAACCGCCTGGTTTGCCGTCGAAACTGTAGGGGCCGCTGGTGAAGCCCAGGTCGCCGGACCGCGCGATCCCCTCCCACAACGGCCACCAGACCAGCGGCGGCCCACCCTTGTCGGGATCCTGTTTGGGGAAGGTCTCGTGGACCTTCTGCACGTCGGGGCCGAAGACGATGGCCTCGGGCGCCGAATGCTTGAGGAACGAGTCCCGCACCCCCAGCGCCAGGCCGTCTGCGGCGAAGGCCCGCTCGGCGGCCACCACCGGCGCGGGATCGACGGGGGCCGCGAAGGTCGGCGTGGCGGCGAAGGCCAGCAGGGCCAAGAGGGCGGCTTTGGACATCGGCGGAAGCTCCCCAGCTTGTCGCCCTAGCTAGGCCTGCGTTTCGTCGGCTCTCAAATGAAGGATCGGACATGCCCCATCACGTCATCCCGGGCGCAGCGAAGCGGAGAGCCGGGACCCAGGGGCGGTGCGGTGGCCCCTGGGTCCCGGTGTATTGCGATGGGCGTTGAGCCTTGGCTTGATGGGTGGCGGGCGTAGCTCGTTGGGTCCCCGGTTTTGAGACCGAGAGTCCGGCAAGG
>JAYVDG010000007.1:0-2971 GCA_043749525.1 Phenylobacterium sp. | reverse complement strand
GCAAGGGGCGCGACCCAACGCTCGGCGAAGACGCCCACCACCTGGCGCTGTGCGCCGGCCGGGTTGGTCAGGGGACCCAGCAGGTTGAAGATCGTGCGGAAGCCCAACTCGGCCCGGATCGGCGAGACGTGGCGCATGGAGCCGTGATGGGCCGGAGCGAACATGAAACAGATGCCCGTCTCGTCCAGCGCGGTCAGCTGGCGGTCCACGGGCATGGCGATATCGACGCCGAGTTCGGTCAGGACGTCAGCCGTGCCGGACCTGGAGGAGAGAGCCCGGTTGCCGTGCTTGGCGACCTTCAGCCCTCCGCCGGCGACCACGAAGCCCACGGCGGTGGAGATGTTCAAGGTGTGCAGGCCATCGCCGCCGGTGCCGCAGACGTCGATGGTGGGGTAGGGCGGCGTGATCTGCACCGCGGCGCTGCGCATCGCCCGCGCGCAGGCGACGATCTCGCCGAGGGTCTCGCCGCGCATCCGCATGGCGGTCAGCGCCGCGCCGATCTGCGAGGGCGTCGGCTCGCCGCGCAGGCAGGCCGCGAAAAAGTCGCCTGCGTTGTCCTCGGACAGGGTGCCGCCGTCCGCCAGCAGACTCAGCAAAGGCTTGAAGGCGTCGGACATCCGGCCGCGGTCAGGCTTCCGCCAGCCGCTTCACGCCGGCGATCTCCAGGAAGTTGGCCAGGAGCTCATAGCCGCATTCGGTGGCGATGGATTCGGGATGGAACTGCACGCCGAAGACCGGGCGGCTGCGGTGCTGTACCCCCATGATCTCGCCGTCTTCGGTCCAGGCGGTCATCTCCAGGTCCGCCGGCAGGTCTTCCTTGCGCACCGACAGGCTGTGGTAGCGGGTCGCCGTGAACGGGTTCTTCAGGCCGGCAAAGACCCCCTTGCCATCGTGGTGAATCTGGCTGGTCTTGCCATGCATCAGCGCGTTGGCGTGGATCACATGGCCGCCATAGGCCTGGCCGATGGACTGGTGGCCCAGGCACACGCCGAAGATCGGCAGCTCGGCCGGCGCCGCAGCGATTAGATCCAGGCAGATGCCGGCGTCATTGGGCGTTTTAGGACCGGGCGACAGCAGAACGCCCTGCGGCTGCATCCCCAGCGCCTCGCGCACGCTCAGCGCGTCGTTGCGCGCCACACGCGTCTCCGCGCCCAGTTCATTGAGGTAATGAACCAGATTGTAGGTGAAGCTGTCGTAGTTATCGATCACCAGGATCATGGGGCCTATCTAGGCTGTGGCGGCGCCAGCGCCAAGAGCGGCGATTGGCGATGGGAGCGACTCCGTCGATCCTTGCGCCCATGACCGCTCTCGATTCAGACGCCATCGCGCGGGCCAAGGCCCTGCTGGAGCCCGCGCGCAAGCGTGAGCGGATGTGGCCGGTGCTGGGCGCGGCAGGCCTGCTGGCGGTCTCGGCACTGGTCTTCGCAACGGCGATGATCACGGCGCCGCCCCTTCTGAAAGAGCCCGCCGCCCACGCCCGCAACATCGACTGAGGCCGGCGGACCGCTGAGACCAAAGGAAAGCGCTGGCGCTTCCCTTGCGGCACGGCGCAAACTTGTCCCAACGAACTTGAAGTCCGGGAGGACGCAGCATGCGCGACTTGGTCATTCGCGGCGGAACCATCGTCGATGGGACGGGCGCGGCGCCCTTCGTGGGTGACGTTGCGATCGACGGCGACCGCATCGTGGAGGTGGGTAGCGATCTCGGCCCGGCGCGGCGCGAGATCGACGCCACCGGCCTGACGGTGACGCCCGGCTGGGTGGATATCCACACGCACTACGACGGCCAGGCCACCTGGGATCCCCTGCTCGCGCCGTCGAGCTGGCACGGGGTGACGACGGCGATCATGGGCAATTGCGGTGTGGGCTTCGCGCCGGTGCGGCCCGATGCGCACAACTTCCTGATCGAGCTCATGGAAGGGGTTGAAGACATCCCCGGCTCCGCGCTCGCCGAAGGCATCGACTGGAAGTGGGAAACCTTCCCCGAATATCTCGACGCCCTGGAGGCCAAGCCTCGCGCGATCGACATCGGCACGCACGTGCCGCACGCGCCGGTTCGCGCCTATGTGCTGGGCGACCGTTGCAACACGGACTACCAGCCGAACGCCGCCGAGATCGCCGAGATGGCGGCTTTGGTGCGAGAGGGTGTTGAGGCCGGCGCGCTGGGGTTTTCGACCTCGCGCACGCTGCTGCACAAGGATCTGAAGGGCGTCCACATGCCGGGCACCTTCGCCGGTTCCGACGAGATGCTGGCGCTGGGCCTTTCGATGAAGGGCCTGAAGCACGGGGTCTTCGAGATGGTCAGCGATCACCTCGGCGACGACGACGAGTGGATGTGGGTGAAGGGGTTTGCCAAGGAGACCGGCCTGCCGGTGACCCTGGTGGCGACCTCGGCCGGGGCCTACGAAGGCAACAAGATGTACAATATCGCCGAGGAGTCACGGCGCCATGGCATGGACATCCGCCCGCAGATCGCCGGGCGGCCGACCGGTATCCTCCATGGTCTGACCTCCAACTTCCACGCCTTCATCGCCAGCCCGACCTTCAAGACGAAGATCGCGCCCCTAGCGCTTGAGGACCGCGTGGCGGAGATGAAGAAGCCGCAGGTCCGCGCGGCGCTGCTCGCGGAGGACAGCCCGCTGATCCGCGCCGTGCTCGGGACCAGCCCGAGCGATGCCGCCCTGGCGACGGCGCTGGGCGCCGGCAGTCTGCTCTGGCGGATTTTCCCGCTGGGCGAGCGGCCGGACTACGAGCCCGATCGCGCCGGAAGCGTCGCGGCGCTGGCCGAAGCGGCGGGCGTGACGCCGCTGGAGATGATGTACGACCTGCTGATCCGCGACGGCGGGCTTGAGCTCTTCTACCAGCCGCTGGGCGGGTACGTGACCTACAACTTCGACTTCTTTCGCAAAAACATGCAGCATCCCAATGTGTTATTTGGGCTTTCGGACGGCGGAGCCCATTGCGGCGTGATC
>JAYVDG010000006.1:0-8178 GCA_043749525.1 Phenylobacterium sp. | reverse complement strand
AGGGTGACACCTTCGCCTATGGCAATCCCTTCAGTTTCGGCCAGGTCCGCCAGGTCACCCCGCAGCGTCCCCGAACCTTCAGTCTGCTCCTTTCGCGGACATTTTGACGCGACCCCCTGAGGGGTGCGGCGCACGGCGCCGTCATACCTAGGACGGTCAATGAGCCGTCGCGTATCGTTCGCCGGGGGGCAAGGGAGGTTCGTGATGACCAGGCTTTCCGCATTGGTGTGTGTCCACAACGAAGAAGCGCGGCTTGCCGACTGCCTCTCGCGCCTGGCCTTCTGCGACGAGATCGTCGTGGTCGCCGACCGCTGCACCGACCGGTCTGAATCCATCGCCCTGGAATACGGCGCGCGCGTCGTCAGCGGCAGCTTCCCCCTCGAAGGCCCCCGCAAGGAGGCCGGGATCGCCGCCTGCTCCGGCCAGTGGGTCATCGAGATCGACGCCGATGAGTGGGTCAGCGCCCAGCTCGCCCAGGAAATTCGCCGGACGGTGGAGAACATCTCGCAGGGCGACTACTTCCAGATCCCCGTGGACAACTATGTCGGCCACCGCCTGGTCCGCCAGGGCTGGGGCGGCTCCTTCGGCACCTCGTCGGTGGCCCGCCTCTATCGCAACGGCGTCAAGCACTGGAAGAGCCAGCGCGTGCACCCCGGCGTGACCTTCACCGGCGTCCTGGCGGGCTCGCTCAGCACCCCGATCAAGCACACGGTGGACGACGACATCGGCGACATGGTCGATCGCCTGAACCGCTATACCGCCCTGCGCGCCCAGGACCTGGCCGACATCGGCAAGCCCGGCGGCGTCGGCGACAACGTGTTCCGCGGCTTCCGTCGGTTCTACAAGTGCTTCGTCTCCCGCAAGGGCTACCGCGAAGGCGAACTCGGCTTCCTGATCGCCCTGATGGCCGGGGTCTATCCGGTGCTCTCCTGCCTGCGGGCCCGCGAGATCCTGGCGGTCCGCGCCCTGGCGGCCCAGGCCTCCCTGGTGGAGCTGCGTCCCGGCGATCTGCAGCGCACCTCGCCGCTGCGCGAGGTCGCGGCCTAGCTCCGCTGTGCTAGTCTGAACCTGACCCGTGCCCGCGCATTGAAGCGGGGTCGGGTATCAGGAGACGTCCATGCGTTCAGTGTTGTTGGCTGCGTCTGTGGCGGCGCTCGGTCTGTCAGCCTGTAGCCAGGGCGTGTCCGACCCCTTCGCGGGGTTCGGTCCGAAGCCCGCCCTGCCGACCCCCACCAAGAGCGCTCTGCCGACGGTGAACGTCGCCAAGTTCGTGGGCTGGCCCAAGGATGGCGCACCCAAGGCTCCGCCCGGCTTCGTGGTGACACGGTTCGCCGATGACCTGGATCATCCCCGCTGGCTGCTGGTCCTGCCCAATGGCGACGTACTGGCCGCGGAGTCCGCCTCCGAAGCCAGCAAACCGCAGGGCTTCAAGGACTGGATCGCCCAGCTTATCCAGAAGCGAGCCGGGGCCCTGGAAACCAGCCCCAACAAGATCATGCTGCTGCGGGATTCCGATGGCGACGGCGTGGCCGACACAAAGGCGATCTTCGCCCAGGGCCTGAAGCGGCCGTTCGGTATGGCCCTGGTGGGCGACACCCTCTACGTGGCCAACGACGACTCCATCGTCGCCTTCCCCTATGCCGAGGGCCAGACCCAGGTACAGGGAACCGGGACCAAGGTGTTCGACCTGCCCGGCGGCCCGATCAACCACCACTGGACCAAGAACATCGTCGCCAGCCCCGACGGCCAGAAACTGTACGCCACCATCGGCTCCAACTCGAACGTCGGCGAATACGGCCTGCCGGCCGAGGCCGGCCGCGCCCAGATCGTCGAGTTCACCCTGCCCGAAGGGCCCAGCCGAACCTACGCCACCGGCCTGCGCAATCCCAACGGCATGGATTGGGAGCCCACCACCGGCAAGCTATGGACCGCGGTCAACGAACGCGACGAACTGGGCGACGACCTGGTCCCCGACTACATGACCAGCGTCACCCCCGGCGGCTTCTACGGCTGGCCCTACAGCTATTACGGCCAGCACGTGGACAGCCGGGTCAGTCCGCAGCAGCCGGCCCTGGTGGCCAAGGCCCTGGTCCCCGACTACGCGCTGGGGCCGCACACCGCCTCGCTGGGCCTTACCTTCTACCGCGCCGACGCCTTCCCGGCCGCCTACCAAGGCGGGGTGTTCATCGGCCAGCACGGCTCCTGGAACCGCAAGCCGCTGAACGGCTATCGCGTGGTCTTCGTGCCCTTCGCGGGCGGTAAGCCCGCGGGCCCGCCCCAGGTCTTCCTCTCAGGCTTCCTCAACGCCAAGCAGCAGGCCCAGGGCCGTCCGGTCGGCGTGGCGGTGGACAAGACCGGGGCCCTGCTGGTGGCCGACGACAGCGGCGACATCGTGTGGCGCGTGGCCAACGCGACCCCGCCGCCAGTCACCGCGCCGGCGCCGAAACCCTAGAAGCTCTTGCGGACCCGGATGTTCCAGACCCGGCCCCAGCGCAGGTCGCGGACGTCGGTATAGAGCAGGGCGCTGCGGTCGCGCGGCCCCGCATAGACCTCGCGGATGCGTTCGGCGCTGCGCTCGGTGACATTTAACAGCTCCACGCGCACGCTGAGGTCGGGCTTGGGCTTGTATTCGCCGAACAGGGTGACCCAGGTGTCCAGCTTGCGGGTCTCGATCTCCGACAGCCGGTAGGCCCGGTCGCGCCAGCCATAGGAGTCGTTGGCGTTTGACCCGCCCTTGTTGACGTCGATCCCCCAGCTTGATTTCCACTGGGGCAGGTCCTGGGTGAAGTGCAGATCCCACTCCATGTGGCGCAGGCCGGAGATCTCGCGGGCCTGCAGCGTCAGCGGATCGGTCACCTGCGACCGCCGCCACACCGCCTGGGCCTTCAGCTGGGCCGCCGGGATGTGGAAGCGGTCCAGGGGCAGGCTGAGGCTCGCCTGCACCTCGTCCTTGGTCCCCTCGCCGATATTGCCCGGCGCGTCGGCGACGCTGCCGCCGGCCCCGAAGATCGGCGCCCGGTCGATGACGTCGGTCAGCTTGTAGTGGCGCAGGGTCAGGATGGCCGCCCCGCTGGTCCAGAACCGCTGCTCGACGGCGGCCTCCACCACCCAGGCCTGCTGGGGTGACAGGTCGGGATTGCCCGCGATCACCGTGCCGGTGCTGGCCACAGAGGACGGGGCCACGAAGTCGTCGAAGTTGAGCTGCCCCACCTCCCGCTCGACCCGCAGGCGCACCTGGGTCGTCGGCGTCGCCGACCAGGTCACCGCCACCCGCGGCTTGGTGAACTGCAGCTGCTTCTCCAGCAGCACGTCGCCTTCCGAGGAGATGGTGGACCGCTCCTGACGCAGGCCGGCCTCGACGGTCATCGCCTCGCTGGGCCGCCAGGTGGCGGTGGCGAACAGCTCGCCGCGTTTCTCGGTCACCAGCACACTGGCCGCCGGCACGCGCACCTTGGCCCCGTTCTGGAAAAGCGTCGTGGTGTTGTCGAGCTTATTGTAGGCGCCCTCCGCGCCGAATTCCCAGGTCAGGGTCGGCGATTGGGCGAAGCGTAAATGTCCGCGCGCGACGCTTTCGGTGGTCTTCCGGTCGCCCTCGAACTGGCGGATCAGGTTGGCGCCTTCGAAGCGGGACTTGGTGTCGTTGTTGTTCCACTGCTGGAACGCGACGGCCTCCAGCTCCAGGCGCGGCGTCAGATGGCGGGTGTAGCGTCCGCCGACCTCGGCCTGCAGGCGGTCCATGGTGTCGTACTGGTATTCCTTGCCGCCCGGGAAGCGCAGGCGATCGGTGATCTCCGCCGAATACGGGGTCATCATATAGGCTGCGTTCAACCTCAGCTTGCCGCCAGCCAACGGCGTCTCGTAGGCCCCAGTGGTCCATTGCTTGAGACCCTTTGCGTCGGCGTCCACGTCGGAAAGCACCAGGATCGAGCCGTTCGCCGCCGTGCGGATACGCCGCCCATCGCCCAGCTGGTCGTCGGGCCCGTAGCCCAGGATGATCGAGGCCTCGGCCGCGCGGCCTCCGGCCCAGCGCCACTGGCCCTCGGCCCGGAAACTGCCCAGGACGCGGCCGTCATAGACGAAGTAGGCGCCCGTCGTGGTCGCCCCCCGGAAGCCCGCGGTCGACTTGCGCACCACATTGACCACCACCGTGCGGCCCTGCATGTCGATGCCGGGCGCGCCGCCGCGGATCAGGTCGACATGGGCCACGGCGCCGGCCGGGATGCGCTTGAGGATCTCGTCCAGGGCGTCGTTCTTGGCCACCGCCGGCTCGCCGTCGATCAGCACGTTGCCGCCCGATCCGGCCAGGCCGCGCACGACAGTCCCCTTGTCGAAGGAAAAGCCCGGCACCCGGATGACCATGTC
The DNA here is from genome assembly GCA_043749525.1 of Phenylobacterium sp. Taxonomy (GTDB): domain Bacteria; phylum Pseudomonadota; class Alphaproteobacteria; order Caulobacterales; family Caulobacteraceae; genus Phenylobacterium. Next base: position 3,816 of record JAYVDG010000006.1, on the reverse strand, counting down.
GTAGGCTGTCGACGGAGAGGCCTCGGCAAAGAAGGTCGCGGGATAGGCGATGACACCGGTTTCGGAGGTGGCGGCCTTGGCCGGCGTCACGGCGACCGACGGCTCGGCCGCGGCCAGAGCGGCCACCGCCGCCGCGATCATCAGCATACCCATCACGCGCCCCTCCCAAGGAACCGGGACGGTTCTGGCTTACTTCGTAAGCTCTCGCCACCCAGCTTCACCTCGATGGGACGATTCGCCCCGTCGTGCGGCTTTGACGTAACAAGGTCGGCGGTTCAGACCCGACCGGTGACCGGGATCAAGGCGCCGGTGACCGCGCTGGCCTCCGAAGACGCCAGAAACAGGATCACCGCGGCCAGCTCGTCCGGCGTCACCCAACTGGCGAAGTCGGCGTCGGGCATGTCGGCGCGGTTGGTGGGGGTGTCGATGATCGAGGGCAGGACGGCGTTGACCGTCACCTCCCCCTTCAGCTCCTCGGCCAGACTCTCGGTCAGCCGGTGGACCCCGGCCTTGGAGGCGGCATAGGCGCCCATGCCGGCGGCCGACTTCACCGCGCCATTGGCCCCGATATTGATGATCCGGCCCGCTGTGCTGGCCTTCAGGTGCGCTATGGCCGCGCGGCTCGCATTGGCCGTGGTCTTGACGTTCATGGCGTAGAGCCTATCCCAGACCGCCGGATCGCCTTCGGCATGGGTCTGCCAGGCGAAGCCTCCGGCGACATTGATCAGGACATCCAGCCCGCCGAACCGCGCGGCGGCCTCATCGACAGCGGCCTTGGCCCCGTCGGGATCGGTCAGATCGACGCCTGACAGCGTGAGCGCTTCGGGCCCACAGGCCTCCACCAGCCCCTCGGGCGCGGTCTTGGAAAAATCGATCAGGGCGACCTTGGCCCCCTGCCCGGCTGCGGCGCGGGCGACGGCGGCGCCGAGGATGCCGAATGCGCCGGTGACGGCGACGATGCGTGGCTGGCTCAAGTCGGACCCCAAGGCTACGAGGCTTCCTTCTCCCGCACGAGGAGAAGGAAGCCAAGGAGCTTAGAGGCGTTCGACGATGGTCACGTTGGCCATGCCGCCGCCTTCGCACATGGTCTGCAGGCCGTACTTGCCGCCGCTGGCTTCCAGGGCGTTCAGCAGGGTCGCCATCAGCTTGGTGCCCGAGGCGCCCAGCGGGTGGCCCAGGGCGATGGCGCCGCCGTTGACGTTGATCTTGTCCCGCGAGACGCCCAGCGAGTGCATGAAGGCCACGGGCACGGAGGCGAAGGCCTCATTGACCTCGAACAGGTCGATGTCGTCGACGGTCATGCCGGCCCGCTTCAGGGCGCGTTCGGTGGCGGGCAGCGGGGCTTCCAGCATGATCACCGGGTCATGGCCCAACAGGCTCATGTGATGGATGCGGGCCAACGGCTTCACGCCCAGTTCCTTTAGGCCCTTTTCCGAGACGATCATCACGCCCGAGGCGCCGTCGCAGATCTGGCTGGAGGAGGCCGCCGTCAGGCTGCCGTCCTCGCGCAGCAGCTTCACGCCCTTGATGCCCTCGAGGCTGGCTTCGAAGCGGATCCCCTCATCGACGGTGTGCAGGGTCTTGACGCCCTCGGCGTCGGTCACCTCGATGGCGACGATCTCGTTCTTGAAGGCGCCGGCCTGGGTGGCGGCGATCGCCCGCTGGTGGGACTGGAAGCTGTACTCATCCAGCTGGTCACGGTTCAGGCCGTACTTCTTGGCGACCATCTCGGCGCCGATGAACTGGCTGAATTGGATGTTCGGATACTGCTCCTGGATGCCCGGGCTCATATAGGTGCCGAAACCATTCTGGGCCGGCAAGGCGGCCGACAGGCCCATGGGCACCCGGGTCATGCTCTCGACGCCGGCGGCGATGACCACGTCCATGGTGCCGCTCATCACGGCCTGGGCCGCGAACTGCAGGGCCTGCTGCGAGGAGCCGCACTGGCGGTCGACGCTGGTGCCGGGGACGCTCTCGGGCAGGCGCGAGGCCAGCACGGCGTTGCGGCCGACATTGATCCCCTGCTCGCCCACCTGACCGACGCAGCCCATGATCACGTCCTCCACCAGGGCGGGGTCGGCCTTGGTGCGGTCGATGAGGTCATTGAGGACGTTGGCGGCCAGATCGACCGGGTGCCAATCCTTCAGTTTGCCACCCTTGCGGCCGCCGGCCGTGCGTGAGGCCGCGACGATATAGGCTTCGCCCATGGTTCCGCTCCCTTTGGAATTGCGCGTCTATCGCGCGTCGGATTTCACTCTAGGCGGGCGCCGTCAGGTAAGCCAACGGGGCCCGGCACGGGGCTAGATTACCGCGGCCGCGAACGTCTTCGTGGTTGTCCGCCAGAAATTGGGCGATGTCCGCGTCTCTGTCGGACGCCACGGCTCAAGATGTCGTCGCCTCGGCACCCATGACGGAACGATAGCATCATTTGTGCTGCTGTTGAGCTCAGTCAGACCGGCAGCAGGCTTCCCAGCCGCTCGGTGTCCAGCTTGAAGCTCGTCGGCAACACCCTCGGGTTCGGCTTCTGCAGCTTCAGGGCCTTGGCGCCGCGCGCCACCGCCAGCTTGCCCAGCGCGCCGGGCGAAAAGCCGTTCTGGATGCGCGGCCGTTGCGCCCCCAGCCGGCGGCGCAGCACGCCGTTGGCGTAGATGACGTTGGCCCGCATCAGGGCCTGGGGCGTCATGAATTCGATGGACAGCGAGACGTTCAGCATCGGGCCGTTCTCGATCCGGTGCGGCGCGTTCTGGGCCCAGGTGACCATCTTGCCGGGCGTCAGGTCGTAAACCTCCGCGCCCTTGTCCCAGGCGGGATTGAAGGCGAACTGCTCGGCGGTCTCCTTCAGCACGATCTTCTCCAGGGCCTCGTCGCCCACATAGGGGTCGGCCACCGGATAGACCCACACCCGCTTCTGGCCGCGCAGCTGCCACAGCGACACCAGCGGCACGTCCAGATGGTAGAAGACCTGGGCGTTGGCCGAGGAGATCAGCATCCCCAGGTCGCGCTTGAAGGTGCGCAGGCCCGGTGCGTGGGCCCCCTTCTCGGCGAAGATCTCGTCCCCCAGGGCGGCGTATTCGGCCAGGTGCAGGTTGGTCTCCCGCAGGTTCAGCCAGATGCGCCCCGACTGCGCGGCCTCCAGCAGCTTGGAACCCGACAGCGTCCCGGCCGATCCCCGGCGCCAGGTGGTCCAGGCCTCCGGGTCCTCGCCCATGGTGAACACGCCCAGCTTCTCGCGCGGATAGCGGTCCAGCAGCTCTTCCAGGCCCGCGTCGCCGAACAGCGGCCGCTCGTGCAGGCCATGCTGGAAGGTGAGGTTCTGCTTGGTGAAGGCGGCGCCCTTCTCGGGCGTCCAGTCTTTGATGATGCTCATGTCGGAGCCCTCAAACCGTAGAAGTGAATCTTGAAGGGACCCCACCACAGGGTCTTGCCCAGGCCGCGCGCCGCGCGGTCGAGGGTGAAGGCGAAGCGCGGGCTGCGGACCAGCCATTGCAGGCCCGCCAGCAGGCCGAACACGCCGGCCTGCAGCAGCCCGATCACCATCCAGCGCGCCATGCCCACCCGGTCGGGCGGGGTTCTGGCGGCGCAGTGGCTGGTGGGCCCCTGGCCGTAGGCGAAGGCGCGCGCGATCGTGTAGTCCAGGGTCAGGCGGCTGCGGACGGGGTCTTCCCAGACCCAGGCCTCCGGGGCCCAGGCGAATTTCGCGCCGCCCGCCTGCATCCCGCCGAACAGCAGGTCGTCCTCGCCGCCGATGTGATTGCGGATCGCCGAGAACGGGGCCTTGGCGTCGGGCAGGCTGGCGCGGCGGAGCAGGCTGTCGCC
>JAYVDG010000005.1:0-2973 GCA_043749525.1 Phenylobacterium sp. | reverse complement strand
CTGCTCAAGCTGGCGAGAGCCGCAGCATGACCCGCCTCATCGCCTCGTCGTCACACCACCTCCGCCTGCGTGCAGCGAATATCCAGACAGGCTCCTAGCGCAGGTCGTAGAGCCGGCGCAGCACGGCTGGCGCAAGACCGGGCAGATCCTCGGAGATCAGCCCTGGTCCGTGCAGGTCGGCGGCGTCGGCGTGGATCCAGGCCGCGGCGCAGGCCGCCTCGAAACTCTCCATGCCCTGGGCGATCAGGGCGCCGATGAAGCCCGCCAGCACGTCGCCGGACCCGGCGGTGGCCAGCCACGGCGAGCCGTTGGCGTTGACCGCCGTGCGCCCATCCGGCGCAGCGATGACCGTGTCGGGGCCCTTCAACAGGACAATGGCGTCGGCCTTCTTGGCGGCGCGGCGGGCGGCGGTGATGCGCTCAGGCGCGTCTTTGAGGAGGCCTGGGAACAGACGCTCGAACTCGCCGGGATGCGGCGTCAGCACGTCGTCCACGTCCAGCACCGAGAACAGCTCCTCGGGGTCGTCGCGGAAGACAGTGATGGCGTCGGCGTCGATCACCAGGGCCGCGCCGGTGCGGGCCAGAGCCAGGACGTTCAGCAGGGTGGTCTCATTGACCCCGGCGGCGGGGCCGATGATGGCGGCGTCGACGTCGGCGGCGATCTGCTCCAGCTCCACCTCGGTGTCGAAGCCGCGCAACATCACCGCCTCCAGGTGGGCGGCGTTCACCGCAAGCGCGTCGGTGGGTGACAGCAGGGTCACCAGCCCTGCCCCCATTCGCAGACCGGCGCGGGCCGAAAGACGGGCGGCGCCGGTGTTCCAGGCCTCGCCGCTCACCACCACCAGGCGGCCGCGGGAATGCTTGTGGGCGTCGGCGCCCGGCCAGGGGAAGCGCGGCAGCCAGAGCTCTGGCGTGTTCTCCATCAGGGCGTGACCGCTCGTCGAAAGCCCGATGTCGGCCACCACGATCTCACCGCAACGGCTGGCGCCGGGTTCCAGCACATGGGCCGGCTTCTTGGCGTGGAAGGTGACGGTGAGCGCGGCGCAGACGGCGGTGTCGCCAAGGATGCGACCGGTGTCACCGGCCAGGCCGCTAGGCAGGTCGATGGCCACCACACAGTCGGGGACGCGCTCGCACATCCGGGCCAGGCGGGCCGCCTCCCCGTCCAGCGGCTTGCTGAGTCCCGCGCCGAACAGGGCGTCGACGAAGAGTTCGCCCTGTCGCGTGGCCTCGCCGACCTCGAAGGTCTCGCCGGTCCACTGCGCGGCGGCGGCTTTTGCGTCGTCGGTGGCCGGCAGGGCCAGGCGCTCGACCCAGACCTCCCAGCCGCGCTCGGCCAGGATGCGGGCCACCACATAGCCGTCGCCGCCGTTGTTGCCGGGACCGCAGAGCACGGCGGTGGGACGCGGCGCATGGCGCTCGCAAATGGCGTCGGCCACGGCGAGGCCGGCGCGAGCCATCAGCTCGACACCCGGGGTCCCGGCCGCGATCGCCGCGGCGTCGGCGGCCGCCATCTCAGCTACGGTGAGGATCGGCAGCACGCTTGAACTCCTGGAACTCTAGAGGACGCCGGTGGAGGCTTCTCGCCCCTGCTCCACCAGGCTCAGGGTCTTCCCATCCGTCTCCAGCACGCTGATCGAGGCGTGATCGGGGCGGAAGACCAGAACGCGTTCGTCGCTCGCGAGCTGCGACATCACCGCGTTGATCGCCACATAGTGGCTGAACACCGCAGTCCCTGCCCGCGCGTTGAGCGAACCGGCGACGTCCTGACGCCAGGCGTCGTAGTCCAGGTCGCCCTTCACGTCCTTCCAGTTCCCCTGGAAAACCTCGCGCAGCCACGGCGGCCGTTGCTCGGCGGTCAGGCCCTTGGGCGTGGGAATCTCACCCACGAAGGGGTCGATCTCGATCTCGACACCCAAGGCTTCCGCCGTCGGCATGGCGGTCTCGCGGCAGCGCCGAAGGGGCGAGCTCACCACCTTGGTGGGGCGCTCAGCCTCAGGCAGAGCCATCAGCACGTCGCGGGCGGCCTCCGCCTGGGCCTTGCCGGCGTCATCCAGGCCCGGATCGTCATCGGCCTCGCCCCAGACGGCGGCGGGCTTGCCGTGGCGGATCAGGTAAAGTCGCGACATGGGTGATCTCAGTCTGGAATGAACAGATTCTTCTGGCCGTCTTCGGACCGGCTAACCGTCCCCGTACGCCCCACTCCTTCGCGCGATTCGAGATCGCGCAGGGTGGCTTCGTCGCTGGGGGTGACGGCCACGAAGCGGCGGTCCTCGGAGTCGCGGCCGACGATGATGCCCATCATGTAGCCCTCCCGCCCGTGAACCACCGTGTACGTCTCAATAGTGGCGGGTCCTTGCGGCTGTTCGATGACAGTCGGGTGCGGCAGGGCGTCGATCTGCGCCTGGATCACCTTGGGGTCCTGGCGCTCGAAGGGCTTGGTGGGCGGCTTGGTGGAATAGACGCCGGTGGACTGCTTGGTGAGGAACCAGCCGTTGGCGGTGACCAGGCCCCAGTCGCCCGGGTTGTCCCGCAGCCGCTGCATCATCACGGCGATGGAGTGCATGGCGTAGTTGTTGCCGGGGCCGCCCATATAGGGGAGCCCGCCGGTGACGGTCAGGCCGCGCGGGTCGTCCAGCTTCAGGCCCAGTTCCTCGGCGGCGATCTCCACGGCCACCGGGAAACAGGAATAGAGGTCGATATGGCCGATCTCGTCGAGCCCGATGCCGGCCATCGACAGCGCCCGCTGGCCGGTCAGCCGCATGGCCGGGCTGGAGTGGTAGTTCTGGCGGTCGATAGGGAACCACAGGTCATAGGCGTCGGCGCAGCCGTGCAGGTAGACGAGCTTGTCGTCAGAAACGCCGAGTTCGCGAGCCTTCTTCAGGCTGCAGACCAGGACGCCGGCCGACTGGTCCACCTCCATGATGGCGTTGAGGTACTTGGGGTACGGGAAGCCCACCATGCGGTTACGCTC
>JAYVDG010000004.1:0-2974 GCA_043749525.1 Phenylobacterium sp. | reverse complement strand
CCATAATTCGCATGGTCATACGGTACTCCTCGGGAAGACGACTGCAAAACTTGCGCCGCGATCCACGTCTTCGATTTCGAAGCGCCCCCCGAGTTGTCGGGTCAGCGCATCTATCGCCCTCATGCCCAAGCTCTTGGTTTTCTTCGGGTTGAAACCCTTGGGCAGGCCGTCCCCGTTGTCGGACACACGCAAACGATAGTCGTCCCCGTCGGTTCCGAACGTCACCTGTATGCGGCACGTCTGGTTCCCCGGACAGCCATATTTCAGGGAATTGGTAACCAACTCGTTCAGGATCAGCGCCAGAGGCGCCGCCTGCCGCACGTCGAGCGAAATCGGCTCCACCGCGGTCACCAGTTCGATCTCGTCGCGGCCCATGGCCTCCACCAGCTCGCGGGCCAGGGCCTCGGTATAGGCGCCGGCGTCGAAGCGGCCGATCTGGGCGCCGCTCTTGTAGAGCTGCTCATGCACCCGGCCCACCGCCATGATGCGGCTCAGGGTGTTGTCCAAGGCCTCCTTGGCCTCGGGATGGGCCACGGCGCGCGCCTGCAGGCGCACGACGCTGGCGATCTGCTGCAGCGAGTTCTTCGCCCGATGGTTCACCTCGTCCAGCAGCAGGGTCCGGTCGGCCAGCAGGGCGCGCAGGCGCTCGGCGGTGTCGGCCTCCACCTCACGGTCAAGATTGAGGTCGCGCATGGCCCTGACGAACAGCAGGGCCAGCAGGGCGGCGAAGGCCACCAGGGCCACCAGCACCAGGGCCCGGACCGCCGCGGCGCGGTCGGCGCGCTGGGCCTCAAGGCGCGCCTCGGCGAGGTCCAGCTGCGCCACCAGGCGGCGAATCTCTATCATGGCCGCGATGCCCCGGCCCTCGCGAATGATCCGGATGGCGGCCACCGGCGCGCCGGCGGCGCGGGCGGCCACGGTCTTGTCGACGATCTGCAGGCGGATGGCCATCTGCCCACGCAGGGTCGCCAGGCGCGTCTGCTGGTCGGGATTGTCCTGGGTCAGGGTGGTGACGGCCGCGAGTTCGGTCTGCGCCCGGCCGCGGGCCTGGACCACCTGATCGACGAACGTCCGGTCGCCGGTGAGCACATAGCCGCGCTGGGCCGACTCCGCGTCGGTCAGGGCCTGCAGGACGTTGCTGATGCCGGTCCGCACCTGGCGGGTGTGGCTGACCCAGTTGGCCGAGCTGTCGTACCAGAGAAAGAACCCGCCCAGGGTGGCGAAGGCCAGGAACAGGGCCGCGACCGTGCCGGCCAGCAGGCGGAAAGCCCGCTCGCGCGCGCCCTGGCGATCCGCACCAGAAAGTTCGACCGGATCGCGCGCCACTGAGAGGCTACTCTTCTTTAGCGCGGCGCTTGCGGAGGCTGGGGTTCAGCACCTGCTTGCGCAGGCGGATCGACTTCGGCGTCACCTCGACCAGTTCGTCTTCCTCGATATAGGCGATGGCCTGTTCCAGGGTCATCCGGCGCGGCGGCGTCAGGCGCACGGCCTCGTCCTTGCCGGACGCGCGGATGTTGTTGAGCGCCTTGGCCTTCATCGGGTTGACGTCCAGGTCGTCGGAGCGCGAGTTCTCCCCGATGATCATGCCCTGGTAGGTCTTTTCGCCGCCGCCCACGAACATGAAGCCGCGGTCCTCGAGGTTCCACAAGGCGAAGTCCGTCGTCTCGCCGTCGGAGTTGGAGACCAGCACGCCCTTGCGGCCCGCGTCGATGGCGCCCTTGTAGACATCGTAGTGGCTGAACACGCGGTTCAGTACGCCCGACCCGCGGGTGTCGGTGAGGAACTCGCCCTGGTAGCCGATTAGCGAGCGTGACGGGCTCATCAGGCTGATGCGGGTCTTGCCAGCGCCGGACGGGCCCATGTCCTTGAGCTCGGCGCGGCGGGCCGAAAGCTTTTCGATGACGATGCCGGTGAACTCGTCGTCGACGTCGATCATGACGTCCTCGATTGGCTCCAGGCGATCGCCCGTCTCCGGGTCGGTCTGGAACACCACGCGGGGACGGCTGATCGACAGTTCGAAGCCCTCGCGTCGCATGCTCTCGATCAGCACGCCCAGCTGCAGTTCGCCGCGACCGGCGACCTCATAGGCGTCCTTGTCCGGCGTCTGGGTGACGCGGATGGCGACGTTGGACTCGGCTTCCTTCAGCAGGCGCGCGGCGATCACGCGGCTCTGGACCTTGTCGCCTTCGCGGCCGGCCAGGGGGCTGTCATTCACCGACACGGTCATGGAGATGGTGGGCGGATCGATCGGCTGGGCCGGCAGGGCCTGGGTGACGTCCATGGCGCACAGGGTGTCGGCCACGGTGGCCTTCGACAGGCCGGCGATGGCGACGATGTCGCCGGCTTCGGCGTCCTCGATCGGCTGGCGCTTCAGGCCGCGGAAAGCCAGCACCTTGGTGATGCGGCCGCGTTCGATTTCGGTGCCGTCCAGCGACAGGGCGTGGATCGCCATGCCGGGTGTGGCCTTGCCCGACTGGATGCGGCCGGTCAGCAGGCGGCCCAGGAAGGGGTCGTTCTCGATCAGCACCGACAGGATCTGGAAGGACTTGTCCTTGTTCTCGATCACCTTGGGCTCGGGGACGTGCCGAACGATCAGGTCGAACAGGGGAGCCAGGTTGTCGTTGGGCTTGGCCATGTCCAGCGTCGCCCAGCCGTTCTTGCCCGACGCGTAGATGTGCGGAAAGTCCAGCTGCTCGTCAGTCGCGCCCATGGCGGCGAACAGGTCGAAGGCGTCGTTCAGGATGCGGTCGGGATCGGCGTGGGGCCGGTCGACCTTGTTGAGGCAGAGGATCGGCTTCAGGCCCATCTTCAGGGCCTTGCCCAGGACGAACTTGGTCTGGGGCATGACGCCCTCTTCGGCGTCCACCAGGATGACGCAGCCGTCCACCATCCCCAGGATCCGCTCGACCTCGCCGCCGAAGTCGGCGTGGCCGGGGGTGTCGATGATGTTGATGCGGGTGTCGCCCGCCTCGCC
>JAYVDG010000003.1:0-8184 GCA_043749525.1 Phenylobacterium sp. | reverse complement strand
ATCGAGCCGATCTGCGGGATGGCGCGGTCCAGCCAGCCGCCGTGGCGGGCGGCGCCCACGTCGAAGCTCTCGGAGACCTTGAGCACGCAGACCGACAGTGGCCGGTTGCGCAGCCGCGAGGCTTGGGCCAGCCGGCCCAGGTGGGTGGCGAACAGGTCGCGAGTGAACAGGCCGGTGGCCGGGTCCATCAGGCCCGAAGCGCGCGCCTTCTCCAGCGCCTTGCGGATGGCGGTCTGGCGGCGATAGGACCGCGCCAGTTCGATCACCCGCTTGGCGGTTTCGGTCTCCGGCGTTTCCGGCGAGGCCACGTCGGAGATGCCCCGGTGATAGGCCTCCGACATGGTCACATAGCTCTCCTGCTTCATGTAGAGCAGGGCGGGCGTATGATAGAGGCGGGTATTGCGGCGCATGCCCGCCGCGATGGACAGCGCCTCCTGGCTGTTGTCGCCGGCCCACAGCACCACGGCGTCGAAGGGCCGTTCGTGCAGGTAGTCGAAGGCGGTATAGGCCGTGAAGGCGCCCACGACCTCGGCGCCAGACCCAGTCAGGGCGTTGGACAGGGCCAGGAACTGCGGGGCGGGCTCGCCGATGGCCAGCACCTTGAAGGGGCTGGGGTCGGGATCAGGCATTTCCAGCCGCCGGCCGCGCTCGCTGAAGGTCTCCAGCCGCAGCTCGAACTCCTCCTCGGCTATGGCCATGCGCACCAGGGTCTCCAGGCGCAGCACCACCTGGGCTGGATGCACCGGGGCGGTGAGGGTGAGGTCGAAGTTCAGCCCGTCCAGCTCCGGACCCGGCGCCCCGATGGCGATCACTGGCAGGCGGCGCGGGGCGCAGGCGGCCTTCAGGCGCTTGGCCAAGGTCAGGGCCTCGTGGCCGCCGCTGGCCAGGTCGACGATGGCGGCTTCCACCTGCAGGTCGCTCAGCGCGGCGATGGCGGCATAGGGGCCGCGTGCCGTCACCGTGCGCCAGCCAAGCCGGTCCAGGCCCTCGGCGAGGGGACCCGCCAGGGCGTCATCGCGCGCGACGATCAGAACTCGCGCATGGACGCCCAGAGCCATTGCTCAAACCCTTGAAACAACAAGATTGCCGACCTCGCCGCTTATAGGCGGGAATCGGCCAGAAGGCAGAATATACAGAGGCGCGCGACCGCGACAGGGACGCGCAGGCCAAGGGTGTGGAGCATCAGCATGGACAAGCCGCTTTCGGGCCAGACGGCCATCATCACCGGAGCGTCCGGCGGCCTTGGAACCCACTTCGCCAAGCTGCTGTCCGGCGCCGGGGCGGCGGTGGCGCTCACCGCACGCCGGCTGGACATGGTCGAGGAGCTGGCTGGGGAGATCGCCGCGTCGGGGGGCCGCGCCATGGCCCTGCGCCTGGACGTGGCCGACGCCGCCTCCATCGCGCCCGCCTTCGACGAGATCGAGGCGGCCCTGGGACCGTTGTCCATCCTGGTCAACAACGCCGGCGTGGGCGGGGAGGGGCTGGCGCTGGATCTCTCCATCGAGGACTGGGACCGCACCTTCGACGTCAATGTGCGTGGCGTGTTCTTTTCAGCCCAGGCCGCCGCCAGGCTGATGTTCGCCAACGGCGCCGCCGACGCTGGCCACGCCCGCATCGTCAACATCGCCTCGATCGCCAGCCACACGGTGTTGCCGGGGCTGGCGGCCTACAATGCGTCGAAGGCCTCGGTCGCCATGCTGACCCGCAGCCTAGCCCGGGAATGGTCGCGGCGCGGGATCGCGGTCAATGCGCTCGCGCCGGGCTATATCGACACCGACATCAACAGCTTCTGGTGGGGCACCGAGGGCGGCCAGAAGCAGCTCAAGGGCTTCCCCCGCCGCCGGCTGATGGAGGCAGAGGATCTCGACGCCGCCTTCATGATGCTCTGCGGCCCCGCCGCCCGGGCCATCGCCGGAACCCTGATCACCATCGACGACGGGCAATCGCTGCCGGGTGGGGGATGAGACCCGTCATCCATCAATTTTCAGCCCGTCATCCCCGGGCTTGTCCCGGGGACCCATGATCTCCGTCTAGCCGCAGATCGCGCGGCGCGCGCCGCATCATCTTGCCGGACCACGGAGATTATGGGTGGCCGGGACAAGCCCGGCCATGACGATCAGGGAGGAAGATCATCGGGTAGTCTGTTTGGTGATCGGCATCTTGGCTGACCGCACGTCATTGGCGCTAAGCTCCCGTAAAATCGATTGGGAGTTGAGACGATGCGCCAGGGACCGCTGACCGGACTGAAGATCATTGAGTTCGCCGGGATCGGGCCCGGGCCCTTCTGCGGCATGCTGCTGTCGGACCTGGGCGCCGACGTGGTGCGCATCGACCGCAAGGGGACGGGACGGGGCTCGCCCGCCGACGTCACGGCCCGTGGCCGCCGCTCCATCGGTCTGGACCTCAAGAACCCTCGGTCGGTCGAGACCTGCCTGAAGTTGATGGAGAGCGCCGACGCGGTGTTCGAGGGCTTCCGGCCCGGCGTCATGGAGCGCCTGGGCCTGGGTCCCGACGTGGTGCTGAAGCGCAATCCGAAGATCGTCTATGGCCGGATGACCGGCTGGGGCCAGACCGGGCCCTACGCCAACGCCGCCGGCCACGACATGAACTACATCGCCATCACCGGCGCTCTGCACGCCATCGGGACCAAGGACAAGCCAATCCCGCCGCTGAACCTGGTGGGGGATTTCGGGGGCGGGGCGCTTTATCTCGCCTTCGGCCTGATGGCTGGGATCATCAGCGCCCGCGAGACCGGCAAGGGCCAGGTGATCGACGCGGCGATGAGCGACGGGGCCGCCTCCCTGATGGCCATGTTCTACGGCTTCAAGACCAGCGGCATGTGGACCGCCGACCGCCGCGCCAACATGCTGGACGGCGGCGCCCACTTCTACGACACCTACCAGTGCTCGGACGGCAAGTGGATTTCCATCGGCTCCATCGAGCCGCAGTTCTACGCGCTATTGCTTGAAAAGACGGGCATTACCGATCCTGCCTTCGCAGCCCAGATGAACCGCGCCGAGTGGGACAATCTGCGCGCCAAGCTTGCCGATGTGATCGGCAAGAAGACCCAGGACGAATGGTCGGCGATCATGGGCGGCACTGACGTCTGTTTCGCCCCGATCCTCGATCTGGATGAGGCGCCCAAGCACCCGCACAACGTCGCACGCCAGACCTTCGTCGAAGTCGCCGGCGTCATCCAGCCGGCCCCCGCGCCGCGCTTCTCGGTCACGCCCGGCGCGATACAAGGCCCGCCGCCGGCGATCGGCGCGCATGACACCGAGGCGCTCACCGACTGGGGCTTCTCGGCCGCGGAGATCGACGCGCTGAAGGCGGCCGGGGCGCTGAACGGCTAACCCAATACGTCATCCCGGCCGCAGCGCAGCGAAGAGCCGGGACCCAGGGGCGGTGCGCAAGGCCCCTGGGTCCCGGATCGGCCTGTGGGCCGTCCGGGATGACGAGTTTGCTGTTTACGACTTCGGCGCCGCCACCGGCGGCAGGTCCTTGGCCACGACCTTCTGCGCGGCGTGGTCGGCTTCCGGCAGCGGAATCAGGCCGCGCGACTGCAGGTAGCCGCCCTTGCCGGTGGCCGCATCGGAGGTGAAGCCCTCGACGAACTCGCGAAGCCCCGGGGTCACGCCGACATTGGCCTTCTTCACGTAGATGAACAGCGAGCGCGACAGCGGGTAGCTGCCGTTGGAGATCGTCTCGAAGGTGGGGGCGACGCCCTCGATCTTGGCGGCTTTCACCTTGTCCATGTTGTTCTCGAGGAACGAGTAGCCGAACACGCCCAGCGAATGGGGCGTCTTCTCCAGGGTCTGGACGATGGCGTTGTCGTTCTCGCCGGAGTCGACCCAGGCGCCGTCGGAGCGGATGGTGTGGGTCTTGGCCTTGAAGCTGTCTTCGTCGGATTTCTTCAGGGCGGCCAGGGTCGCATCCTTCTCGCCGCCCTTTTCCAGCGCGAGTTCGGTGAAGGCGTCGCGGGTGCCGGAGGTGGGCGGCGGACCGTAGACCAGGATGGCTTCCTTGGGCAGGCCGGGGCCGACGGCGTCCCAGGTCTTGGCGGTGTTGGCGACGAAGGCGCCGGCGGCGCCCGGGACCTCGCCAGCCAGCGCCTTGTAGAGCTGCTCGCGGTGCAGGTCGTAGGTCGGACCCTTCTTGTCGTTGGCCACCACGATACCGTCATAGCCGATCTTGATCTCGACGATGTCGGTGACGCCCGCCGCGGCGCACTTCTCGAATTCCGATTTCTTGATCGGACGCGAGGCCGTGGCGATGTCGGGATATTGCGAGCCCGTCCCGCCGCAGAACAGCTTGAAGCCGCCGCCGGTGCCCAGCGATTCGACGCGGGCCGGCTTGCCGCCCGTGGTGCGGGCGACATTCTCGGCCACGCGGGTGGCGAAGGGGAACACGGTGGAAGAGCCGGCGGCCCAGACCTGGGCGCGGTTTCCGCCGCCGCCGCTGACGGCTGGGGCCTTGGTTTCGGTCTTCTGGCCGCAGGCGCTCAGGACCAGGGCCGAGGCGGCGGCGAGATAGATGGCGGTCTTCATGGCTAGGAAACTCCGAGGGGGAGGGGTGCCGCGTCAGGCGGCACGATCTGGGCTCAAACGTCCAGCTAACACCCGTTCTTGAAGCTTATGCGACAGTGACGTGACGCCCCGCCTAAGTGAACGCGTTCCTTGAGCGCTGTTCAGCCTGGGTTCAGCCGCCGGTTCGTAATCTGTCCCCAGGTTGATCGCTGTCCATTCCCGTCCCTCGGGCGGTGATCCACCCCGATGGTACGACACGCCCATCGACGGCGCGCCACCCCTCCCGGTGGCGCGCCGCTTTGATATGGGGATGCGTCGAGATCGCGGCTTGCCTAAACGGCCTGCCTTCATCACCTTCCGCCCGATGTCGATCCGGGCCCAGATTCAGCGTTTGCGAGACATCGACTGGGACCCGCTGCATTGGCTGCGGCGCACCCTGGCGGTCAACGGCAAGGCGCTCACCCGGCTCTGGGGCCGCGACGTGATGCTCTATGTGGGCGGGGTGTCGTTCTTCGTGCTGCTGGCGGTGTTCCCCGGGCTGGCCATCCTGGTCGGCGTCTATTCCTTCTTCGCCGACGCCAGCCAGGCCGCCGCCCAGGCCGAGATGCTGGCGCACCTGATGCCGCCGGTGGCGCGCGGCCTGTTCGAGAGCGAGCTCACCCGCCTGGCCCACGCGCCCCTCGACGCCGTCTCGGCCCAGAGCGGAGTGGCCCTGATCATCGGCTCCTACGCCTCGCACCGGGGATTCAAGGCCCTGCTGGCGGGCCTGTCCTTCATCCATGACGAGGATACGCCACGCGGCTTCGTGGGCTTCAACGTCATGGCCCTTTTGGTGCTGATCGCCGCCTTCGTGCTGATGGGCTTCCTCTCCGTGGTGTTCTTCTACCTCCGCTTCATCGCCGCGGCCTTCGACCTCAAGCCCCTGGCGGGCGCGCCGTGGCTGTTTTCCGAGTGGACCTGGGCCAGCTTCGGCATCACCCTGGCCATGAGCCTGATCTACCGTTTCGCCATGTCCAGCCGCCCGGTGGCCTGGAAAGCCTCCATCACGGGCGGCGTGGCCGCGGCCCTGCTGTGCCTGTTCATGTCCTGGGCCAGCGCCTTCTATGTCGAGCAGATCGCCCAGCTTGGCGCGACCTATGGCTCGGTGGCCGCCGTGGTGGTGTTCCTCATTTGGCTGTCCTGGACCGTGAACGCCATCTTCTTCGGCGGGGCGCTCGCCACCGAGATCGAGCTGGAGATGGACGAGCACCGCCGGACGGCGCTGCTGCCCGACCTGCGGGGCGACAACCCTAAGCTGGCTTCCGGATCAGGAAGCTGAGCGTCCCGGCGTCCTCCGCCGTTTCCAGCACCTCGAACCCGGCGCCCGCCGCGAAGTGCGGCACGTCGATCCGCGCCATGGGGTCGTCGGCGTAGAGCCTCACCTGCGATCCCGGCGCGGCGTCCTCCAGAGCCCGGCGCAGGCGCAGGGTCGGGACCGGGCAGTGGTGTCCGCGCGCGTCGACGATGATCTCGCTGGCCATGAGGCTGCATAGCCCATCGCCCGCTCGAGACCCAAGCTTGGCCGTCGAGCGTTGCGCTCGCAAGAGGAAACGCCGCACGCCGCCTTCACCACCAATGCGCCTGAGCGCCATAGGCGGCTCGGCCCTGTTCGGCGCCCTGATCGACCAACGCCGGGCGCAGGTCGCTGGAGGAGGTGGCCCCGCTCCCCCTGGCCCTCGACGATGTCCCCTAGGGCCAGACGGGATCGTGAGTTCCCAGGGGGACCACGGGCCGGATCCAGCGCGTCGGCGTCTCCGACAGGGTCACGGGCGGACGCAGATGGCGCATGGGGCCAAAGCCGCTTTGGATGTCGACCTGCCAGCCGGCGATCTCCTCAGGCGTATGCGGCTGCACTGCCGTCACGCGCTCCGGCCCGGCGATCCCCAGGCCGCGCAGCCACATCAAGGTCTGCGACAACGAGACTCTTACGGAATAGCTGCCCCCGAACCGCGCCCGGCGGTCCAGGGCGATGAGCGTCCCCAGCGCCGCCAGGAAGCCGGTCGTATAGTCGGCCACCGCGCCCGGCTGCAATTGCGGGGCCCTGTCCCCGAGATGCTCGCCGTGCAGGTGGGCCATGCCGGTCACCGTCTGGGCCAGTTGCTCCCAGCCCGGCCTGTGCGCCCAAGGCCCCTCATGCCCATAGGCGTTGATGGAGGTGTAGATGATCCCCGGCCGCAGCCGCGCCAGGTCCAGCGGCCCCAGCCCCATCCGCTCCAGCGCCCCACCGCGATAGCCCTGGCCGAAAACGTCCGTCGTCTTCACCAGCTCCAGCAGCCGCGCCTTGCCCTCGGGGGTTTTCAGGTCGAGCCAGGCCGAGAGCTTGCCGTGATTGGTGTCGCTGATGAAGAAGGCGGTGGCGGGCAGGTTGGGGGAGGCGATGTAGAGGACGTCGGCCCCGTATTGCGCCAGGGTCCGCGCGCAGGTCGGCCCGGCAAGCACTCGCGTCAGGTCCAGCACCCGCACGCCGGACAGGGGCGCGTCGCCGCCGGGCAGGGGCTCGGCTGGGCTGTCGGCGATCTTCGTCACCTCGATCAGCGGGCGGGCGGCCAGGATGCGGCCTTGCTCCGAGGCGTCCCATTCCTCGGGCGTCCGGCACATGGCGCCGCAGATTCCGGCCTCGGCGATGGTGGTCTCCAGGTCCATGGCGTTCCAGGTCAGCGTGGTTTTGGCCACCGCCTCGGCGTTCGCCGGTTCGCCCATCAGTTTGTGCAGCTTGGCGGCGCTGTCGGGGAAGCTGGGGTGCAGATAGATGTGCCGCCCGTCCTTGGTGGCGAAGAACCCCATGGCCGGTGTCCCGCGCCCGCCGCCGTTCAGATCGGCGGGCCGGGCGGGCGGCGCGCGCGTCGGGTCCTCGAAGCTCTGATGCACGAAGCTCACCAGGGCCGCGGCGGCCTCCCGGGTGGAGACCGAAACGGTCTGGCCGCGCCCGACAAACCGGCGCCGCAGGTCAGCGGCTATCGTTCCGGTTGCGGCCAGCACCGCCGCGGCCCCGGCCTCGGCCTGGAAGCGAGTCTTCATCGCCGGTGCGCCTTCCTCGAGGGTGACGAAGTCGGGCGTCTCGCGGCCCGCCAATTTCATGAGCTGACTGAAGGCGGTACTGGCGACGGACATGCGTATTCCTTCCCGGAACTGTTCTTGCACACACTATGGGCAGGGGCGCCCGCAGCCGACAACAGGCTGGCGGCCGGGACGTCCCAAAGGTTGAATCGGCGGCCAATTGTAAACCCTAGCGCAAGGACTCACCCCATAAGGTCCCGCTTTCTGCAGGGCGGCTATCGGGGCGATGAACTCACTTTCGCGCAGGTTCCTGATCAGCGTCGGGCTGATGTCGTTGGTGGTGACCATCCTGGGATCCATCGGCGCCTTCGTCGTGTTCCAGCAGGAACTGACCAACCGCCAGATCAGCTACCTGTCGGACTATGTGCGCGAGCGCAGCTCGAACATCGACAAGCGATTCACCAACCTCACCAACCTGCACAAGGCCGCCGGCATCGAGCTGGAGCGTCGCATGAACCACCTGTCGGACGCCGACGTGGACCGGCTGACCGACGACTATTTTCCCGCCAAGGGCGATGGCACGCGCCGCAGCCGCGACGAACTGTTCGACGGGCATCTGACC
>JAYVDG010000002.1:0-8222 GCA_043749525.1 Phenylobacterium sp. | reverse complement strand
CAGCGCCGCCACGGCCGCCGTAGAGGCTCCGATCCGCGCGACGGCCCTGGCCTATTTCGGCTTCGCCCGCGCCCAGCCGGCGCTCTACGCCCTGATGTTCGATCCGGCCGCCCTGGCCGATCCCGAGGTGGCCGCCGCCCGCGACCGCGCCTTCGCCGTCATCGAGACCGCCATCGCCAAATCCCCCAACCAGCAGGAACGCGACCCCGACCTGATCCACAAGGTGGCGCTCGCCGTCTGGGCCTGCGGCCACGGCGCGGCCTCCATGATGCTGGCCGACCCGACCGACACCGAAGGCGGGTTGATGGAGGACGTGATCCAGGGGCTGGAGGCGCTGTTCCGCCGCCGCTAGCCACCCACCTTGATGACGATCTTGCCGACGTGCCGGGCGGCCTGCAGGTGCTCGAAGGCCTGGCGGGCCTCGCCGAAGCTGAACATCTTGTCGATTACCGGCTTGATCCCCGTGCTGCTGACGGTACGCACCAGGTCTTCCAGGGCCGCGCGGTCCCCGACCCCAATGGCGCGGACCGCGGCCCCGCTGCCCTTCAGGTGGAAATAGTCGATCCCCGGATTGTCCTGGGTCAGGAAGCCGATCAGCACCACCTCGCCGCCCCAGCGCACGGCATGCAGCGACTGGGTGACGGTGGCCGGGCCGCCGACCTCGACCACGCAGCCCACGCCCAGGCCGCCGGTCAGGTCCTTCTTCACGTGCCGGCCCCACTCGGAGATCTCCGCGTAGTTCACCACCGCGTCGGCGCCCAGGGCCGTCAGCCGCTCGCCCTTGGCGGCGCTGGAGGTCGTCGCGATCACCCTGGCGCCCGCCGCCTTGGCCAATTGCAGCGCGAAGATCGAGACGCCGCCGGTCCCGAGCGTCAGCACGGTCTGGCCGGCGCGGATCGGGATCTGGCCCGACAGCGCGGTCCAGGCGGTGACCGCCGCGCAGGGCAGGGTGGCGCCTTCCTCGAAGGTGAGGGCGTCGGGCAGGCGCACGACGGCCTCCTGGGAGACCACCTTGTATTCGGCCAGCCAGCCGTCTGTCCCGTTGCCATAGGTCTCGCGCCCGGCGGTGGCCGGCGGGCGGCCGCCGAACCAGCGCGGGTGGAAGGCGCTGATCACCCGGTCGCCGGTCTTGAAGGCGGTGACGCCGTCGCCGAGACCCACTATCTCGCCCGCCGCGTCGCTGCAGGGGATCACGCCGTCCTTGGAGGGCCCAACATAATTGCCCAGCACCAAGGAGAGGTCGCGGTAGTTCAGCGAGACCGAGTCGATCCTGATCAGCACCTCGCCCCGCTGCGGCTGCGGCATGGGTTCGTCGTGCAGGATCAGGTCGTCGAGGCTGGTGAGCTGGTCGAAGCGGTAGGCGCGCATGGGGCTCTCGATTCTGTTCGTGGCGTTGTCGCACGCCAGGCCGCGTGAGATTGTAGCCGACTTTACAATCTGGACGCCGATGACCCCCGCCGACCTCGCCGTGTTGCACACTGACCGCTGGTTCGGCGCGATGCCGCCCGGGCGGCAGGCCCTGCTGCTGCGGGACGCGCGGGTCCGTGCAGCGGCCAGCGGCGCCAGCCTCCAGGCGCTCGGCGGTCCGCCCGATGGCCTCAAGGCCGTGCTGGAGGGCGAGGTCCGGCTGGTCCGCAACACCGCGGAAGGAGAGGAGTCGGTGGCCGCGATCCTCGGGCCGGGCGCCTGGTTCGGTGGCCTGTCGGCGGTGGACGGCGGACCCCAGACTGACGACGCCGTCGCCTTCGGGCAGGCCCGAATGCTGCACCTGTCCCAGCCGGCCCTGGAGGCCACGGCCGCGCAGGATCCGGTGCTCTGGCGCGACCTGGCCCTGCTGATCGCCGGCTCCCACCGGGCCTCCCAGACGGTGGTGGCCCAGAGCCTGACCCAGCCCATTCTGGTGCGCCTGGCCCGCACCCTGGCCGGGGCAGCCCGCACCGGCGGCAGCGAGACCGTGCGCCTGCGCCAGGAGGACCTCGCCGCCATGATCGGCGTCTCCCGCCCCACCATCAACAAGGCGCTGAAGCAGCTTCAGGCCCGCGAGATGATCGAGGTCGCTTACCGCCAGATCGTGGTCCGCGATGCGGTGGGTCTGCGCGCCCTGGGGAGTGAGGGCATGAGCGTGCGCGAAAGGCACACAGGGCGCAGCTTCGTTGCGCCCTGGTTGTGAATTCCAGAATCGGCGTCTAGACATGACGCCGTTCCGCGAACCTGTTCGCGCGCTTCAACGACCTGAGACGATGACCAATCTGTTTGGCCAGATGCCGTGCGGCAATGAGCTCTACCGGGCTCCGACGCCGCATGCATCCAACCCGCCAGACCCATCGACCCTCTCAGAAATCGAAGCCCGCCATGTCCGCCGTCATCACCGTCAAGTCGCTCTCCAAGGCCTACCGCTACGCTAAGCGGCGCGGCGGCTTCTTCGAGGCCTTCTCCCCTGAACATGTGACGGTCGAGGCCGTCGCCGGCGTCGATTTCGAGATCGGGGTGGGCGAGCGCGTCGCCATCATCGGCCCCAACGGCGCGGGCAAGTCCACGACCCTGAAGATGCTGTCGGGCATCCTGGAGCCGTCCTCCGGCGAGGCCAGCGTGCTGGGCCTGACGCCCTGGAAGCAGCGCAAGGCGCTCGCCTACAAGATCGGCGTGGTGTTTGGCCAACGCTCCCAGCTGTGGGGCGAACTGCCGGCCCGCGAGAGCTTCGCCCTGCTGCGCCACATCTACGACCAGGAGGCGGCGCCCTTTGCCAAGCGCCTGGGAGAGTTGACCGAACGCTTCGCCCTGACCGAGCTGCTGGACCAGCCGGTGCACCGGATGTCGCTGGGCCAGCGGATGAGGTGCGAGATCACCGCCAGTCTGCTGCACGGCCCCAACCTGCTGTTCCTGGACGAGCCTACCATCGGCCTGGACGTGACCGCCAAGGCGGCGATCCGCGACTTCATCCGCGAGCATGCCCGCGACCACGGCCAGACCGTGCTGCTCACCAGCCATGACACGCGCGACATCGAGCTGGTCTGCGACCGGGTCATCGTCGTCAACCAGGGGCGCATCGTGGTGGATCAGCCCACCGACCAGCTTCGCCGTCGGTTCCTGGGGCGCAAGATCATCACCTTCCAGTCGGCGGGGCAGGGGGTGTCCCTGGACCTGCCCGGGGTGACGCGACGGGCCTCGGAAGCCCACGCCACCATCCTGGAGGTGGACACCAAGCTCACCCGCGTCGAGCAGGTGATCGCCGCGGCCCTGGCCGACGGCGGCATCGAGGATGTCACCATCGAGGATCCCCCCATGGAGGAGGTGATCGCCGAAATCTACGCCTCGACCCATGCGGCGTGACCTGACCGCGGCCGCCGTCGCCCTGCGGATCGGGGCGGGCCAGGCCATGGCCGGCTGGACCGTGCTGGCTGGACGCTGCCTGTTCTACGTCCTGATCATGACCGTGCTCTCGGCTCTGTGGGACAAGGTGGCGGCCGAGCCTGTGCGGCGCGCGATCACTTTGCCGGCCGGCGGCCTGGTGCTCTACGTGTTGGCGACGGAGTGGATCACGCTGTCGCTGCCCTCCGTTCACCTGCGGTTCGAGGACGACATCCGCTCCGACGGGCTGGAGCCCCATCTGCTGCGGCCGAAATTCTACCTGCTGCAGAGCCTGGCCCAGAGCCTGGGCGGGACGCTCGTGCGGCTGGCGGCGCTCGGCGTCACGGCGGTGGCTTGGCTGGCGGTGACCGGCCGCGAGGGGCCTCCAGCGGCGACCTATCCCTATCTTCTCGTCCTCGGCGTCCTGGCCGTGACGGTGGGCATGCTGCTCTACGCGGTGGCGGGGCTGTGCGCCTTTTGGACCCGGCGGATCCTGCCCGTGCAGCTGGTGATCCAGAAGCTGATGTTCCTGCTGGGCGGGCTGTTCGCGCCCATCACCCTCTATCCCGACTGGCTGCGGAAGATCGGCGAGGCGACCCCCTTCGCCGCGCACCTCTATTGGGCCGGGGTCCAGGCGCTGCACCCCTCGGGCGCCATGTTCCTGAAGGCGGCGGCCTGGCAGGTGCTGTGGATCGTGCTGCTGTCGCTGCTGTGCCTGATGCTGTGGCGCGCGGGGCTGGCCAAGGTGCTGCGGGAGGGCGGGGTATGACGAGCTTCGTGCGCCTCTACGCCGCGCAGTCGGCGGCGGCGATCCGCACCTCCTTTTCTGACCGCGGCAACTTCGCGATCCAGGTCGGCGGGATGATCGTCAACGACGTCTTCTTCCTGACCCTGTGGGTGCTGTTCTTCGCGGGGTTCCGGTCCATAGGCGGCTGGCAACTTCGGGACATGGCCCTGCTATTTGGCCTGACCATGTCGGTGGTGGGGATTTCCGGGGTCTTCTTCGGCGGCTACCGCGACATGGCCGCCACCGTGCTGCGTGGGGAACTGGACGCCCTGCTGACCCAGCCCAAGGGCCTGATCCCCCGTCTGCTGGCCCGGGAAAGCATCGCCACGGCCTGGGGCGACCTGGCCGGCGCGATCTTCGTGCTGGCGGTCTTCGCCAAGCTGGAATGGACCGACCTGCCGGCCGTGCTGCTGGCCATCGCGGCGGGGACCACGGTCTATGTCAGCGCCAGCATCAGTTTCGCTTGCCTGGCTTTCTGGGCGGTGGGCGCGCGCAGCTTCGCCCGCGAGCTGACCGACTTCATGCTGCTATTCTCCAGCTATCCGGGGTCGATCTACACCGGCGCGGTGAAGACCATCGCCTTCACCATCCTGCCCGCCGGTTTCATGGTGCTGGCGCCCATGGGGATGGTGCGCCATCCGAGTGGCCAGACCCTGGCCGTGGTGGTGTTCGGGGCGGTGCTCTACGCCGCCATCGCCGTGGGTCTGTTCCACCTCGGCGTGGCGCGCTACCGGCGCGGCGCCTCGCCCTCGCTGTGAGATTTGCTTGATTTCGGGACCGAAGCCCGTTGGTTAGGCCCATGAGCCACAAGCCGAGGATTACGGTGGCGGGCGCAGGCGCGCTCGGTCTGACGACGGCGCTCGCCCTGGCCGACGCCGGGGCCGAGGTGGCGGTCTATGATCTGTCGCCCGAGGGCGGAAACGCCTCGGCCGTGGCCGCCGGCATGCTGGCTCCGGTGTTCGAGGCGGTGCTGGACGCGGAGACCCGCGCGCACTTCGACCTGATGCTGGCGGCGCGCGACCTGTGGCCGGCCCTGGAGGGGCGGATCGGGATCACGGTGGATAGGGCGGGCGCCATGGCGGTGGGGGATGCGGGCTTCCTGCACGCCACCGATGCCGGCATCCGCAAGCTGGGCCTGCATCCCACCGAGCTCTCGCGAAACGCCATGATCGGCCTGGCGCCGGGTCTGGCGCCCGGCTGGGGCCACGCCCTGCTGACCCGCGAGGACTGGCGCATCGACGCCGCCGCCGCCCTGGCCGCCCTGCGCAGAGCCTGCGAGGCGGCCGGTGTCACCTTCCACGCCCGCGCCGCCGATGGATTCGAGGGCGCCGAGCGGCTGGTGATCGCCACGGGCATGGGCCGGGACCTCGCCGTCCTGGCCCCGTTGCTGGGACGCCTGACCCCCATCAAGGGCCATATCCTGCGCACCGACGGCCCGGCGTATGACGGCATCGTCGTGCGGGGCGAGGGCACCTACGTCACCGGTGCGCCCGGCGGCCTGACCTTGGGCGCCACCATGCAGGCGGGCGCGGAAGACCTCGCCGTCGACGCCGACCAAGTGGTGGGCCTGCTGGAGGCCGGGACCCGATTGTTCCCGTCTGTGGCGGCCGCCAAGCTCACCGCCCAGACCGGCGTCCGCGCCGCCACGCCGGACGGTCTGCCGATGGTCGGGCGCGGCCGCCATCACGGCGTGCTGCTGGCTGTCGGCGCGCGGCGCAACGGCTGGCTGTTGGCGCCGCTGGTGGCCAAGATCATCACCGCTTGCGTGACGGAGGGGGACCTTGGTCCCTATGCCGCCCGGCTTGACCCGGGGCGGTTTGACGCCGGAGCGTGACAGCCAAGAGTGGACACCGGTTTTGGCGCCCGTCACGCGACCAAACCAAAGACTAGGGCGGAACCGATGACCTTCTGGCTGAACGACGAACAGCAGGCGATCCGCGACAGCGTCGCCCGGGTCTGCGCCGATTTCGACGCCGAGTACTGGCGGCGCACTGACGACACCGGCGACTTCCCCGAGGCCTTCGTCGCCGCCATGGCCACCGGCGGCTGGCTGGGGACCGCCATGCCCACCGAGCTGGGCGGCGCCGGCCTGGGCCTGACCGAGGCGGCCATCATGATGCAGGCGGTGGCGGAGTCCGGGGCCGGCTTCTCCGGCGCCAGCGCCATGCACCTGAACATCTTCGGCCCCATGCCCATCGCCAAGTTCGGCTCCGAGGTCTTGAAGGCCAGCGCCATTCCCCGGCTGATCTCGGGCGAGGACAAGATCTGCATCGGCATCACCGAGCCGGACTCCGGCCTCGACACCACCAGCCTGACCACCCGGGCGGTGCGCACCGACCACGGCTATGTCATCTCGGGCCGCAAGGTGTGGACGACCATGGCCCAGCGGGCCAACAAGATCCTGATCATCGCGCGGACCACGCCCAAGGATCAGGTGCGCAAGGCCACCGAGGGGCTGAGCCTATTCTACACCGACTTCGACCGCTCGAAGATCTCGGCCACGGTGATCCCGAAGATGGGTCGCAAGGCGGTGGAGTCCAACAGCGTCTTCATCGATGGCCTGGAGGTGCCCGAAGCGGATCTGATCGGCGAGGAGGGGCGGGGGTTCTACTACCTGCTGGAGGGGCTGAACCCCGAGCGGGTGCTGTTCGGCGCCGAGGCCGTGGGCCTGGGCCGCGCAGCGCTCGCCAAGGCGGCGACCTACGCCAAGGAGCGCATCGTGTTCGGCCGGCCCATCGGCCAGAACCAGGGCGTCGCCCATCCCCTGGCGCGGTCCTGGGTCGAGCTGGAGGCCGCCAACCTGATGGCCTTCAAGGCCGCGGCCCTCTACGACGCCGGCCGCGACTGCGGGGCCGAGGCCAATGCGGCCAAGTATTTGGGTGGCGAGGCGGGCTTCAACGCCTGCGAGGCTGCGGTCCTGGCCCACGGCGGCATGGGCTACGCCAAGGAATACGACGTCGAGCGCTACTTCCGCGAAGTGATGATCGCCCGCATCGCGCCGATCAGCCGCGAGATGGTGCTGAACTACATCGCCGAGCGCGTGCTGGGCCTGCCCAAGAGCTACTGAGCAGGCCCAGGTCGATCAATTCCCCAGGCTGAACCGGATCGGGATCCGCACGATAGCGCCGTCCACCGGTTGGCCGTCGCGCGTCTGGGGACTCATGCGGAAATAGGGCGCG
Organism: Phenylobacterium sp.; assembly: GCA_043749525.1. Lineage (GTDB taxonomy): Bacteria > Pseudomonadota > Alphaproteobacteria > Caulobacterales > Caulobacteraceae > Phenylobacterium. The sequence continues at coordinate 908 of JAYVDG010000002.1, read as the reverse complement.
AGCTTCAGGGCGGCCTGGGCGAAGCCGGCGTTGTCGGGGCTCTCGGCCACCACCTGGCAGGCGCTGACGCCGCCGTCTCCCCCCACCAGGCAAGCCAGGGTCGCGCCGCCCTCGATGTTCCGGCGCATGGCGCTGTCGGGATAGAAGCGCGCGAACTCGCGGGCCCCTGGCTTGCGCAACCAGGTCGGGGAGGTGATCACCGGCGGGGCCTTGGGCACCTCGATGACCTTCGGGGGCGCCGCCGTCTGGGCGATGGCCTTGGGCGGCGGACCTTCGATGATCTCGGTCTTGGGTAGGGGCGGCGCCTTGATGGTGTTGTCGGGCGTCGTGGTCGGGAGCGGCGTCACGTGCGGCCGGACCTGTGGCTGGACCTTCGGCTGCGCCTTGGGCGGCGTGTAGAGCTCCACCTTGAAGCCGGGATCTTCGACGGCCGGGGGATCCTGCGGCGGGGCCTGGAACCGCTGAACGGCGAGATAGCCCACCAGCCCCACATGGGCGGCGATGGAGACTCCGATCGCCGCGGTCATGGCGCGGCGGGCTTTCGGATTGCCCGCGGACCCTGCGGGGAACGGTTGTTGGACGACCATTGGCGACCTCCCTTTTGTTATCGTCACCGACAAGAGGGTCGCTCGCCGATCATGGCGGAGGCTTGACCTGGGGGAAGCTAAACCTTGTCTCCCGAAAGGTCAGGTTGTGTCCCACAACCAAGAAACTGCGACGCTTGGTCGCAAGTATTCGAGAGTAACCAGAATGGTGAAACGCAAACCATTAGTGACGGCGCAATCTCTTTGTTCGTAGAGTCTAAGAGTCTAAGAGGCTGACCCGAAATGAAGTTGGGTGAAATCAGGTACTTGTGATTCTGTTGAAGGTGCTAGCCATCAACGGACATCGACATGTGGACTGAGATC
>JAYVDG010000001.1:0-3000 GCA_043749525.1 Phenylobacterium sp. | reverse complement strand
GCTTGGCGATCGGCACCGAGACGACGCCCGCGGTCAGATAGACCAGGGCCTGGATCAGCAGTCCGTGACCGTTCATCGGGCGGCCTCAGGTCTAAGGTTCAACATGGCGTGACTATGGACCGGCGTTCCCGGTTTTGTGCACGCGAAATCCGATTGCGCGGTTCCCAAATGTTGCAGTGCGGCGTAATGGGCGTTCATGGCTGACAAGACACAGAAATCCGCCGTCGACGCCCTGGCTGGGCGCCTGTTCGATGGCATGACCATCATGGCCGGGGGCTTTGGCCTCTGCGGCATCCCGGAGAACCTGATCGCGGCGATCCGCGAGAGCGGGACCAAGGATCTCACCGTGGTCTCCAACAACTGCGGGATCGACGGCTTTGGCCTCGGCATCCTGCTGGAGAGCGGCCAGATCAAGAAGATGATCTCCTCCTATGTGGGCGAGAACAAACTCTTCGAGCAGCTCTACCTCTCGGGCGACCTGGAGCTGGAGTTCAACCCGCAGGGCACGCTGGCCGAACGCATCCGCGCCGGCGGCGCCGGCATTCCGGCCTTCTTCACCAAAACGGGCGTCGGCACCCTGGTGGCCGAGGGCAAGGAGGTCCGCGAGTTCGACGGCGAGATGTACGTCATGGAGCGCGGCCTGACCGCCGACCTGGCCATCGTCAAGGCCTGGAAGGGCGACGCCGAGGGCAACCTCGTCTACCGCAAGACCGCGCGGAACTTCAATCCGATGATGGCCGCGGCCGGCGCCATCACCGTCGTCGAGGTCGAGCAACTGGTGGCCGTCGGCAGCCTCGACAAGGACAACATCCACACGCCGGGTATCTATGTCGACGCCATCGTCGCCGGCGCCAAATACGAAAAGCGGATCGAGCGCGTCACCACGCGGCCCCGCGAAGAAAAGCCTTCTCAAGACAAGGTTGGCGCCTGATGGCCTGGACCCGCGAACAGATGGCGGCCCGCGCCGCCATGGAGCTGCGTGACGGCTTCTATGTGAACCTCGGCATCGGCATCCCGACCCTGGTGGCCAACTACATTCCGGCTGGCATCCACGTCACCCTGCAGAGCGAGAACGGCATGCTGGGCATGGGCCCCTTCCCTTACGAGGGTGAGGAGGACGCCGACCTGATCAACGCCGGCAAGCAGACCATCACCGAGCTGGATAGCTCTTCCTACTTCTCGTCCGCCGACAGCTTCGCCATGATCCGCGGCGGCCACATCGCGCTGTCGATCCTGGGCGGCATGCAGGTCTCCGCTCAAGGCGACCTGGCCAACTGGATGGTGCCGGGCAAGGTGGTGAAGGGCATGGGCGGGGCCATGGACCTGGTGGCCGGGGTCAAGCGCGTGGTCGTGGTCATGGACCATGTGGAGAAGTCCGGCGCGCCCAAGCTGCTCACCGCCTGCACCCTGCCGCTCACCGGCGCCCGGGTCGTGGACCACCTGATCACCGACCTCGGCGTCTTCGACGTCAGCCGCGGCAAATCCCCCCTGACCCTCACGGCCCTGGCCGACGGGGTCACCCTGGAGGAGATCACCGCCAAGACCGAAGCCAAGTTCGAGGTGGCTCTGACCTAATCCCCGGGGGTTTGTTCTGAAACCTCTCGCCCCTCCCTTGCGTATGTCTCATCAGGACAACCAAGGTAGACCCATGAACAAGCCCCTCTTCGCCGCCGTCGCCGCTTGCGCCCTGCTGGCGGCCAATGTCGCGCCCGCCGCCGGCGCGCTTAAGATCGCGGTTTTCGCCGGCGGCTGCTTCTGGTCGGCCGAGCACGACATCGAGCACGCCAAGGGGGTGAAGTCCGTCGTGGTGGGCTATGCCGGCGGCGCCTCCACCACTCCCAGCTACCAGGACCACGAAGGTCACCTGGAGGCCATCAAGGTCACCTACGATCCGGCGCTCACCAGTTACTCGCTGCTGGTGGCCAACTTCTTCCACCACATTGATCCCACCGATCCGAACGGCCAGATCTGCGACCAGGGCCCGTCCTATCGCACGGCGGTGTTCGTGGCCGACCCGGCCGAGCGCGCCGCGGCCGAAGCCGTAAAGAGCCAGGTGGCCAAGGAACTGGGCAAGCCGGTGGCGACCAGGATCCTGCCCGCCGGCCCCTTCTACATGGGCGAGGCCTATCACCAGGACTACGCCAAGAACAACCCCATGGCCTATAACGCCTACCGCACCGGCTGCGGCCGCGACGGCGCGCTGAGGGCGGTCTGGGGGCACGGGTAGAAGGAAGCGCGATTTTCTGAGCTACTCCGGCGTCTTCACTTTCGGCGCCCGCGGCCGCCGCGTAGCCGGATTCCGCGGCAGGGGCGCGAAGCCCTCGCCGACGAACAGCTCCGTCCGCCGCCGGTGCTTCTTGTCCAGCATCACGCTGTGGATCTCGCGGCCCGACACGCTCTTGAAGTCCTGGGCCACCTCGTCGCGGTAGACGAGGTCCAGGCTGGCCGCCAGCACCCGGGCGCCAGTGGCGAGCGTCAGCGGATCGGTGGTCTCGGCCTGGTTCTGCGGATGGGCCTCGCGCACCCACATCTTCAGGGGCGGGGCGTTCACCGCGCCGAAGAACGCGCGGCCGTAATAGGCGCTGGCGTTGAACAGGAAGCGGTCGTCCACCGCTACGGCGGTCAGGCCGGGCTCGGCCGCGGCCCGCTCGGTGATCGCCCGTACCGTCTGCTCCCAGCCCTTGGCGCGCTTGAAGGCGTTGGCCGCGCCGATGGTCTCGGAGAAGGCCGGGCTGATGATGCAGGCCAGGAACAGGGTGGCGATCAGGGCCTGGCTCGCCACGGCGGCGATCAGCCACCATTTCGCCCGCCAGCGCATCAGCCAGGCGGCCACCAGGATCGCCCCGGCCACATAGCCCGCCCCCGACCAGTTGGCGTTGGCGCGGCTGATGAAGGCCTGCAGGGTGACGATCAGCAGCGGCGGGATGGAAAAGCACAGCAGGGTGATGTCCGCCGCCGTCAGCCGCCTGCGGACCGCCAGCAGCCCCAGGCCGCCGATCA